>CAYMLN010000007.1:0-1196 GCA_964391045.1 uncultured Saprospiraceae bacterium | reverse complement strand
ATCTGCGCCTTTCACGTGGACTCCGAAACCTAGGAGGAGAAGTATATAGGGTAACCATGAAGCCTTGCGGCAAATATCGACGCCCGGCCTCGTTTGGCCCCCCGACGCCCGCCAAGGCCCTCACGGTCATGACCGCGCGGATACGCCGCCTTTGGGTTTCTGCTGCCGGGCGCTCCACCGCACGATCACCGGCGTCAGCACGGCCGAGGGCAACAGCCACCAGACAACACCAGGTACCGGAACGCCCCAGTCATTGGCATTGACGACGAGAAAGGCCGTAAGGGCCGCGATATACGCACCGGTCATGCGCTGCAGGTGGCGCGGTACGAAAATCCCGGGATCGACGCCCCGTCGAAGGAAGATGAAATCCTGGCGAACAAACACCAGGCCCGCAACGCCAAAGACAGCCAGGACGATCCCGAATGTGCTTCCACGCGACACGAGGCCGGCTCCCCAGCTGACGAAGATGACGCCGGCCAGCAGCATGACGAGGGCGAGCATGCGGAGGATGATGCGCGGAAATTCGGCCGCACCATTCCAGGCCAGGCGGATGTAGGCATATCCGGTTCCAACCAGGAAGATGGTCCACAGGCCGATAAGGAAAAGAAATACGTTGGCATGTATCGTGGAGAGGGCAAACGATACGCCTGCGCTCAGCGCCATGCTGATCGCAAAGAACCGTCCCAGCCGCTTGTGTCCTCGGCTACCCTTTTCACGGAACAATACAAGCGAACCGATCAGCAACCCCAGGATGCCGAAGCCGATGTGAAGGGGCAGCAGAATATTGAACAGGTTTTCCACGGGCGAAGTCTGGTCAAGGTAAGGGCATCAATCCTGTTGCACGGGCGGCTGCGGATTTGTGTACATCAGGATCTGGGAGGGCGCAAACTCGATACCCTCGCGCTCAAATGCCTTGAGCAGTCGCTTGCGCAGCTCGCCGGCCAGTTCCCATTGCTTCTTCGGGGCGGTCTCGCCCACCACCTTGATGACCATGGCCGCCGGCGTGATCTCGTTGACGCGGAGGAACTGCGGCGCCTTGAAAAATGACGCCTTGTAGGTCTCTTCGGCCGCCATCTCGCGGCCTACGCGGTTGACCACCTCGATGACGCGTTCCAAATCGGAGGTGTATGATACCGCGATGTTGAGGTTGATCCGGGCGAAGAATTTCGACTCGTTGGACACGCGCTTGACATCGC
>CAYMLN010000006.1:2722-20059 GCA_964391045.1 uncultured Saprospiraceae bacterium | reverse complement strand
GGCCAGCCTCGCGGGTTTGATGCCGGCCGGGTAAGGCGCGACGGCCGGCAACGCACCATATTCACCGTACAGCCAGGCGAGCAGGCCGGTGATCAGCGCCGCAGGCAGGATGAAGCATGTACCGGCAACGACCAGGCCCGGCACACCGGCACGCGCGTGGCCGCAATGCATGACCATCTCGGTACTGTTGGGACCAGGGATGAGGTTCGTCGCACCCATGAGGTCGAGGAAGTGTTCGCGCGAGAGCCACTGGCGCTTGCCGACGACTTCCTTTTCCAACAGCGCGATATGCGCGGCCGGGCCGCCGAAGGCGATGCATCCCAGCCTGAAGCACACGCGCGCCACCTCGGCGAGCCGTTTTTCCCCCGAAGGTGCTTCAATGATCGTCATTGGCCGACTCCAGGTTTTTGCACATCAAGGCATGTTGCTGACGGATGAACCGGCTGAGGCGCGACTTGACCGGCAGCGACGACCGAATCAACAGGGTCTCCCTGAGCACGCAGTGGCTGCCTTCGGGGACAACGGAAATTTCCATGTCTATTGCGACCATCCCATGTACCATGGCGTCGATACGCAAGGTCCGTGTTGCCAGATCCGCCTTGAAGGTAGCGGGATATGAGAAGGGGAGACCCACCGGACCGAATTTGATCTTTTCGAAGACCTTTAACCGATCGGGACCATTCCGTTCCATGCGATAGATCAACGGATGGCGGGCCGCGAAGCGGTCCGGGTCCGCGAGGTCGTAAAAGACCCGGTCGGCGGGGCGGCGGATCATGAATTCGAATCGGGTCTCCATCGGTGCGTCCTGGGCATGCGAACCTAGTGTTTTTCGGCCTATTCCGCATTTGGGCAGCGCGCGCGGAAGCCTTACTTTGCAGGCCTAATCGGGTCCCCGCCATGGTTGAAAAGATAGAACGGGTCGTCTTCAAGATCCTGACCTACATCCTCCTGGTCTATATCGCCGCAGAGGTGATCGAGCTGGCATACGGTTTCATCCAGGCCGCGTTGGCCAACGACGATCCGGTCCGGCTGATCTTCTCCCGGAGCCGGATGCAGGAGGTGCTCCAGGTCTTCTTCACCATCCTCATCAGCGTGGAGCTCATCGATACTTTCGAGCATCACATGCACCATAAGGCCGTCAAGGCCATCAATATCCTGCTGATCGGCTTGATGGCCATCGGCCGCAAGCTCATCGCCTTCGATGCGTCGCATGCCGACGCCATGCACAGCTTCGGACTGGCTGCGCTGGTGATCGCGCTAGCCCTTGGCTATTATTTCATCAAGAAGGTATCCCCGGAAGCATCCGGCACATCGGACGCGGACGCCAACAACGCGCACCACTAGACATCCACGGCAATGCGCTCCCGACGACTTCCGCCGTCAATGCTCGGGTTGCATCGAAACGACAAGGCTTGGCCGGCCATCGGGTCCGTCGTTGCGAATGAGGTTAGCCCGGCAATGACCCGCTGAAGATCCAAGCGTCGGAACCATCCGCGAAAGCACCGGGTTCAGCGCTGAAATGCCAATCCCCTGCAGGGCTGCCGCGGCCAGATACCGGTGAAGTTTCCTCGTCCTGAAGGTTGGGCCGATCACGCGGAATTGCCTCTATGGTCAGGTACGCCCGCTGTGAAATGGTGCATCAGGCCGAATGCCAGCGGCATTGAGAACAGGTTCACGACCATGACGGCAAGAAACACCTTGCCGTAAAAGAAAAGTACGGCAAAGAGGAGAAAGGCCGTGTTCCATCTCATCGCCCGGTACAGCGCGGTGCAGGATGTGCCGGCGGCGGGTTTGCCCGACGAGAAGGCGGACAAAAAGGTGCCGGCGAGCAGGCCCGCCAGGGCCAACTCGTCGGCGATGTTGTTTTGAATGAAGGTGAAGAACCGGGGCTCGGCATACCAGGTCGCCACGGCGAACATCGGCACAGGAATGCGGATATCCGTGGAGACGTATACCACACCCATGGCGGTACCTGCGGCCATGAGCACCCAGGCGGTTAACAGGCGATAATTATTCCGGAACATCGGCTGCGGCAGGCAATCAGTTTTCGGCGCTGCAATAGACCGGGAAGCGCGCCGTGCTCCCGTCGCCGAAGGTCATTTCCATGGCGACGAGCCCGAAGC
The DNA here is from genome assembly GCA_964391045.1 of uncultured Saprospiraceae bacterium. Taxonomy (GTDB): domain Bacteria; phylum Bacteroidota; class Bacteroidia; order Chitinophagales; family Saprospiraceae; genus Opimibacter. The sequence goes on along the minus strand of CAYMLN010000006.1, from coordinate 17,936 downwards.
GGTGATTGGCCCAATAGGTCAGCTTCTCGATGCCGGCATCCCGAAGGTCCTTCGATTCCTCTTCGACCTGGATGACCTTGATCAGTAGGAACCCATAGAAGAAATCATCATCCGTGGACTTACTGACGACGACCCGTTGATCTCCCGTATTGCCGATCGGGTAGGTGTCGCCGACGGATGAACCATAGCGGACAATGATCCCGCTATTATCCCCGGAGAGATAGGCGATGCCGTCCTTGGTGATCTTGAATTTCGCGGACATGACGGTCGCCGTGTCGCCGGTGAACGTGATTTCGGGGGAATTGGACAGGATATTCTTCATGAGCGGATCCGTCACGACAGCCGTGGCCGTGAGGGTCGATACGCCGCCCGCATCGGCGGAGACGATGGCCTGGAACCCGCTGATGCCCGCGATGTCCTGGGAAGAGGATGTATAGGTCGTCCCGACCTCGCCCATCGGGGAAGGATCACCCCCGATAGTGGTATTGTCCTCCTCGTCCTCACATGCCGTCAGGAAAAGCAATCCGGTCGCCAAAACGATGAATAGTGCATACGTTTTCATGATTCAATGAACTTTGCGAGAACCCATATAAGGTTCCTCCTAAATTTCGGTGGTTCCGGACCGGATGTCAAGTGAATGTCCTCGGGTCATGCCTGCGCATGACGAAGATCATGGCCAAGTGTAACGCCCAAAAAACAAAAGGCCCTGCCATACGGCAGGGCCTTTTGTATAAAATGCGGATAATAGCTGACCAGCCCGGATTCTGCTGTCCGGCGAGCACCTCGTTGGTGTTCAGCTCGGATTGCGGGATCGGCCAGATGAAGCGGAAGTTGTCCTTCGGGATGAAGGCGCGGGACTGGTCGCCGCTCCAGACGTTGCCTGTAGCGTCGTAATTCAGCCCGATCTCCCAGCTCGCAAACGTGGTGTTCGTGTAGCCCACCTTCGCCGGGATGCCGCCGGTCGAGAAGACCGGGTCGTAGGCCAGGCGATGGATGTCGGCCCAGCGACGGCCCTCGCCGACAAACTCGATGCGGCGCTCCTTGAGGATGGCATCGATCAGCGCGTTGGCATCACCGAAGCCCGGGTAGGCATTCTCCACGCCCACTGCGCGGTTGCGCACCTGGTTGAGAAGATTGAGCCCCTCGCCGGTATTCCCCGTGCGGGCGTGTGCCTCGGCGGCGTTCAGCAGCACCTCCGCGTAGCGGATGATCGGGTTGGAGTCATCCTGCGTAGTGATGTTGCGGTACTTGTGCGAATGCCATGAACGGCCGTTGTTCTTCAGCAATTGCGTGCGGCGCTTGTCGGTCGGCAGCCACCAGGGCGCATTGTAGAGGATCGGGCTGATGGCCACGAGGGCGCGGCCCGGGGCAACGGAAAGCATCACCGGCAGTGCGCCGTTGACGCCGGGGTTGTCGGCGGCCGTGTTCTCGATCGAGAAGATCGACTCGGTGTTGTTCGTGTACGCGGCAAACGGACCTTCCGGCTCGGCTGTCAGGGCGTAACCGCCCGTCCCACCGATGAGCTTGTTCGCCTCCGTCAGCACGTCGGCCCACCGGCCCATGTGCTGGTAAATGCGCGTCTTGAGTGCGATCGCGGCGCCCTTCGTGGCCCGGCTGATCTTGAGCGCACCGGAACGCGTCTCCGGCAATACGGACTCGGCATAGTTCAGGTCCTCGAGGATGCGCGTGTAGCAATCGGCCACCGTATTGCGGCCTTGTGCGCGTGCGGTCTCGAGTGCTGCGAGCGTGTTGACCGGGAAATCGCGGTACGGAACGCCGGGATGCGACGCATCGCCCGTGAAGGCATACGGTTGGGCGAAGTGCGTCAGCAACTCATGGTGCGCCAGGGCGCGCAGGAAGCGAGCCTCACCCTTGTACTCGTCGGCTTGCGCCTGGGAAATGATCCCGCCGGCGACTGCCTTGTCGACACCTTCCGGAATGAGGTTCGCCTTGTTGATCAGGCCATACAGCGTCTGCCAGTGGAAGTCGTTGTTGGCCGTGGTCGTCGAGTACGTCCCGTCGTAGGTAAACGCGAAGAAGGCGGCGACGTTGAGCATGTCCTCGCCGCGCATGTCGCCCTGTTCGGCGTTGGCCGCGCCGAACGGATAGCCGCGTACTGCGCCGCCGGCATAGAATCCGCTTTGGGCGGCGTCATAGACGCCTACCATGGAGAGCTCGCACCGCTCCGGGTCGGAGAAGGCGGCTTCCTCGGTGAGGCGGTTGTAAGGCGCCAGGTCGGTGACATCGTCACACCCGACGAATCCGGTCACGGCCGCGCCGGCCAGGACCAGGAAGGATAATTTTTTCATTATGCTGAATTGCATGTTGATTCGTTTTTAGGTGATTAGAAACCGAGGTTGAGGCCAAACGTGATGACACGCTGTTGCGGGTTGCCGTTGAAGTCCTCGCCAAAGCCCGTATTCGTGCTGAAGTTCGTGCTCGTCTCGGGATCAAGGCCGGAGTAGTCCGTGATCGTCAGCAGGTTCGTGGCCTGGGCATAGATGCGCAGGTTGTCGATGCTGGCCTTCTGGCTGATCTTTTTCGGGATGGTATACCCGATGGCGACGTTCTGGATGCGGAAGAAGTCCCCCTTCTCCACCCAGCGCGTGCTGGCGAAGTTCGGCTGGTTGATGAAGTTCGCCTGGTCCTGACGGAGGCGCGGCGTGATGCCGTCACCCGGGTTCTCCGGGCTCTGCCAGCGGCCGAGGATCTCCGTGCTGTTGTTGTTGAAGGCTTGCTCCATCAGGTCGACGCGCGTGCGGTTCATGATGTAGTTGCCGCCCGAGAAGCGGAACAGGATGTTGGCGTCGAATGCGCCGAAGGTGAATTGGTTGTCGAAGCCGCCGAACCAGGTCGGGAGGGCGCTGCCGAGCACCTTGCGGTCAGCCGTGCCGGACAGCGAAGATGCGGCGCCCAGCTCGCCCGGGTTGTCCGGGTTGAAACCGTAGTAGGTCGTGTTGGCGATGTTGCCCTGGACGAGGGAACCGTCGGCCTTGACGTAGACCGGGTTGCCGTTTGCCGGGTTGACGCCCCAGTACTCGAAGCCGTAGATGGCCCGGAGGGATTCGCCTACGCGGATGATGTTGTAGTCGCTGATGATATCCTGGTCGTTGACCAGGGCCTTCACCTCGGTGGCCATCGTCGTGAAGTTGACGTTGGCATTCCAGCGGAATTTGCTGGAGCGGACAACATCGTAGTCAACGGTCAATTCGATACCGTTGGCGACGACGCGGCCAATGTTCTGGTTGATCACGTTGCCCGGGATACCCACAGACGGCGGGGTCGGGGCGGCCAGGATGAGGTCGTCGTTGTCCTGCTGGTAGTAGGCGAAGATGATGCCGAGCCGGTTGTCAAACAGGCCCATGTCGAAGCCGAAGTCGAGCTTCTTCTGCGACTCCCACTGGAGCTGGTCGTTGCCGAAGTTGTTGTAGGCGATACCGTTTTGCGTGCCGTACTGGCCGGCGCCGTAGGTGCCGAGCGAAGGATAGTAGCCGATGTTGGTGTTGCCGGCCTCGGCATACGAACCGCGGATGCGGAAGTCGCTGATCACGTCGCGCATGCCGTCCCAGAAGGCTTCTTCGGAGATCCGGTAGGCGGCCGAGAAGCCGGGGAACGTACCCACCTTGTTGCCTTCGGGCAGGGAGGAGAGCTTGTCGCTCCGGACCGATGCGCCGAGGTAGTATTTGTTCTTAAAGTTGTAGTTCGCGCGGAACAGCCAGGAGGTGATCCCGAACTCGTTGATGCCGCCGTAGGCAAACTGGTTGGCGTAGGTGCCGGTGATGATGTTCTCGTTGAAGAAGCGATCGGAGATGTCGCTCACTTCGGCCTGCTGGAACGAGAGGCGATCCTTTTGGGCTTCGTATACGCCCGTCAGGCCCAGGTTGTGGTCGCCGAAGGACTTCGTGTAGTTCAGGATATTCTGCCAGTTCCAGCGCGTGCTCGGGCTGTAGGCCTGGCTGATGCGCCCGTTGGCGCTGTAGCCGTCGCCGTGGCGCGGGTCCTGGAACAGGTAGTCGTCGACGAAGTTGCCGTCGAAGCCGACGATCATCTTGTAGGACAGTCCTTCGATCGGCAGTTTTGCCTGGGCGTAGGCGTTACCGAAGACGCGCCAACTTTGCGACTCGCGGCGGTCGTTGTCCAGTACGAAGCGCTGGTTCGGGATACCGTTGGCCACCGTGATGGTATTGGCGCCGCGGCCGAGCGAACGCGGATCCGTGAGGTCGATGTTGTAGCCGGTCGGGTGGGTCGGGTCATAGACCTCGACGTTCGGCAGCATACGCATCACGGAGAAAACGTTACCGGAGAGGTTGTTCGAACCGGTCAGCGGACCTGTGTTGACCTGATGGGTGATGTTCGTTGCGACACCCGTCGACAGCCAGCTGTTTACTTTCTGGTCGAGGTTGGCACGTACGCCATAGCGCTGAAGTTCATTGGCGTATGCGATACCCTTCATGTCGGCATAGTTGAGCGACACGTAGTACGTTGAGTTCAGGTTGCCCCCCGTGGCGGAAAACGTGTGGGCGGTCTGCGTCCCGTTGCGGAAGACGTAATCCTGCCAGTCGGTGTCGACGATGCTGCCGTCGGCCCGGGTCTGGAGGTTGGCGATCGCACCCGTTCCCCCGTTGCCAAGGTTCTTTTCATTGTTGATCTCGACGAATTGCTCGGCATTGAGCAGGTCGAAGAGCTTCACCGGTGAAGCCACGCCGTACCAGCCGTCGTAGGTAAACTTCGGCTTGCCGGCCGAGCCTTTCTTGGTCGTGATCAGGATGACGCCGTTGGCTGCGCGCGAACCGTAAATGGCCGTGGCTGCGCCGTCCTTCAGGATCTCGACCGACTCAATGTCCTGCGGGTTGATATCGCCGAGGGCGTTCACGGAGGTGAAGCCGCCGACATTGCCCGTGAAGGCCGGGACGCCGTCAACGACCACCAGCGGCTGCGTGCCGGAGGTGATGGAGTTGACACCGCGGATCCGCACCTGCGGGGGAGAGCCCAGGATGCCGGAGGTGTTCTGCACCTGGACACCGGCCGCGCGGCCGGCCAGCTGCTGCGTGAAGCTCGGCGCAGCCTGCTGGGCGAAATCATCGCCGCTGATCTTGCTGATCGAGCCGGTGACGTCGCGTTTCGCAAGCGGATCACCATAGCCGACGACGACCACGTCGCCAAGGGCGACGAAATCCGGTTCGAGGGTCACGTTGACCGTCGAGGTGGACTTGATATCCACGTCAACCGATTTGAAACCCGTGTAACTGATTTGGAGGGTGGTGACCCCGTCAGGTACCTTGAGGCTGAAATTCCCGTCAAGGTCGGTTACGGTACCTGCAGATGTTCCCACGGCAAGCACGGTTGCCCCGATCAGTGGAACACCCGCATCATCGAGCACCGTTCCACTCACCGTTCTTTGCGCCAAGGCTGCGCCCATGGTGCAAATGACTGTCAGAGACAGTAGTAACAGTTTTTTCATCTAGTCAGATTTTGTTAATAGTTGAAAAGCAATGAAAGGAGGAGACACGTTTGCCCCAGACCTTGGTAAGCTGAGCTAATATAAACGTTTTGTTATTACGCTGATCTTTCGGTTACATTGACTTTTCAGGCTTTCGAGGCCATAACATTTCCATAACATTTCGGGAACCTGCAACGCGGAACCTCACCTTCTCCGCGTAGAATGGAAAAGACGTCCCCTGGGCGACCCTGTGGACGAGTCCGGGCGAGGACCATTCGGATGTCGTTAACAGCCTGACGTTCAATTTCCCGTATCTTTAGGCCCTTAATTCTCCAATGGCATGAATACGATGCTTTTTCTCAGTATGCCCGGCGGGATGGAGTGGGTAATTATCCTCTTCGTCGTCCTCCTCCTCTTTGGCGGCAAAAAGATCCCTGAACTCATGCGCGGGCTCGGCAAAGGCATCCGTGAGTTCAACAACGCCCGCAACAATATCGAGTCGGAGATCCGCGAAGGCATGCGGGAAGCCGACCGCAAGACGATCGAGGAGGGTAAAAAGGACGCCTGAGCCCCTGACCCGTCGTTCGTCGCGCCTGGCCCGGCGCAACCCTGGGCCGCCACTTTATCCTCGGAGCGGATCAATCCAAATCACGACCTTCTATGGTTTACCGTCGCATAGCCACGATCGCATTCGGTCTTTTTGCCTTTCTCACCCTGGCCCAAGGCCAGAAGTTCGGATACCTCAATACGGCCGAACTCATTGAACTGCATCCGCGCATCGATTCGGCCAACAAGGCCCTTGAATTGTACCGGATCGAGATCACGGGCGCCTATGAGACCAAGGTGAAGGCCTTCCAGGCCAAGTATCAGTTCTACATCGAGGAGATGCAGGCCGGCACCCTCTCCAAGGTCAGCGCCGAGAGCCGCCAGGCCGACCTGGCCAAGCAGCAGGAAGACCTGCGTACCGAGGAGCAACAGCTCCAGTTTGCCATGATGCAAAAGCGCGAGCAGCTCCTCCAGCCGATCCTCAACGAGGTCGATGCCGCCATCCAGGCGATCGGGAAGGACGGCCAGTATACCATGATCTTCGATACCAGCGTCAGCGGTGGCCTCGTCTATGCCGTTGAGTCGGACGATCTCATGGGTGCAGCCAAGTCGAAGCTGGGCATCCGGTAATACCGTTTTATCCACACGTCTTACCCGGCGTTTTCCTGCCGACAACCTCAAGCCCTGCGGCCTTACTGGCGGCCTACCGCTTTACGTGCCTTTCAGCCTTGTTGAGGTGTTCCGTTACCACAGATGAAGTTCACGTCTGCAAACAGCGGCAGTTATCTGCAATGATTCCCGGCATCACGCGAAAGCACGCTCGATCCGTTCGCGATCGATCGTGCCGATGTACCCGAAGCCGTCCGTGACCAGGACGACCGGGGCCTTATGCTGGTGGAGCACGCTGGCCACCTGGGCGGCGGAAAATTCGCGGCTGATGGCGATGGGCGCGGGAACGACCCAGGGATCGATGGCGCTTTCCGGGGGCGGTGGTGGAAAATTGTGCAGCAGGCGTTCCCGCGTTATATAGCCTGCAGGTACGCCAGGACGGGACCACACGATAAAACTCTTCTCCGGCCGGTCCAGGACGGCAGTCCGGGCGGAATGGACCGTCTGGCCGAGAAAAAGCAAATGCTCGATCGGGGCCATGAGATCGAATGCCTTCAGGGCCTGGAGCCGGGTCTGCCGGACGAGTACAAGGTATTCCTGTCGTGCGGCGAAGAAGATGAAGATCCCGATGAGCGCCATGGTGGGCTGTCCGCGCCACATGCCGAGGCCGAAAAACAAGACTGCGATCGCCCGGCCGATATACGAAGCGATCGCCGTGGCCCGTTCGCGCGACAGGCGGACCGACAGCAGGCTCCGCAGGATCCGCCCGCCGTCCATCGGGAAGGCCGGGATGAGGTTGAAGACGCCCAGGTAGGCATTGGCCAGCAGGAGGATCATGAAGTAGGAGGGCGGCTGGTTTTCAAAGACCCAGAAATCGCCGCTCAGGATCGGCAGCTGCCGGCCGTTGACGATCCAGAAGCCCAGCCAGATCAACCCGACGATCAGGAAGTTGACGAGGGGGCCGGCAATGGCCACCCAGAATTCCTCGAGCTTGCCCTCCGGCATGCGTTCCAGCCGGGCGATGCCGCCGATCGGGGTCATGATGATATCGTGGGTCCTCACGCCGTACCGGCGGGCAGCCAGGGCATGGCCGAACTCGTGCAGGATGACGCAAAAGAAGACACCCAGGACGACCGCGACCGAGAAAAGGATCAGCCAGGGATCGAGTCCGCCGCGACCCGTATCGAAGACCACATACAGGAGAAGCAGGCCGAAGGTCCAGTGGATCTTGACCGGGATGCCTGTAACGGTGGCGAGGTGAAGCGAACCCTTCATGCAGCGCCCCGGTGGTTAATGACCGGCGCCTCCGGAGGGGGCTTGTAGGTTCGTGATCGGCTGGTAGAGTTCGCCCTGGTTGATGGCCCGGGAAATGACGAGGCGCTGGATCTCGCTCGTGCCCTCGTAGATCTGCGTGATCTTGGCATCGCGCATCAGGCGCTCGACATGGTATTCCTTGACATAGCCGTAGCCGCCGTGCACCTGCACGGCCTCGGTGGTCACGCGCATGGCGACTTCAGACGCGTAGAGTTTGGCCATGGCGGCGGCGGTGTCGAAGTTCATGCCCATGTCCTTCATGCGGGCGGCGCGGTAGACCATGAGGCGGGCGGCCTCGATCTCGGTGGCCATGTCGGCCAGCTTGAAGGCCACGGCCTGGTGTTGGATGATGGGCTTGCCGAACGATTGCCGTTCCATGGCGTATTTCGCCGCCAGTTCGTACGCGCCTGCCGCGATGCCCAGGGCCTGGGCCGCGATGCCGATGCGACCGCCGGAGAGGGTCGACATGGCAAATTTGAAGCCGAAACCATCTTCACCGATGCGGTTTTCCGCGGGGACGCGGACATCACTGTACATGATGGAGTGGGTGTCCGATGCCCGGATGCCCATTTTATCTTCCTTCGCCCCGATGGCCACGCCGGGCCAGTCCGTCTCGACGATGAGGCAGTTGATACCGCGGTGCTTCTTCTCGGGATGGCTCTGGGCCATGACGAGGTGCACGGCCGACTTGCCGCCGTTGGTGATCCAGTTCTTGGTCCCGTTGAGCAGGTAATGGTCGCCCTTGTCTTCGGCGGTGGTATGCTGATGGGTGGCGTCGCTGCCGGCCTCGGGTTCGGAGAGGCAGAAGGCGCCGATGACCTCGCCGCTCGCGAGCCGGTGGAGGTACTTGTCCTTCTGGTCCTTCGTCCCATATTTCTCCAGGCCCCAGCACACGAGGGAGTTGTTGACCGACATGATGACCGAGCAGGACGCGTCGACCTTGGAGATCTCTTCCATGGCGATCACGTAGCTCAGCGTGTCCATGCCTCCGCCGCCATAGTCCGGGCTCACCATCATGCCGAGAAAGCCCATGTCGGCCATCATCCGGACCTGCTCGGTCGGATAGATCATGTCGCGGTCGCGGTCAATGACGCCGGGGAGCAGTTGTTGCTGGGCGAAATCCCGGGCGGCCTCGCGCACCGCCAGGTGGTCTTCGGTCAAGAGAAAATCCATGGCACAAATGTAATGGGGTGACGGCCAATCTTGGTTGCCCGGAGGTCGGCCCGGCAAAACAGCCCCGGTCAGCCCTCCGCGATGACGCGCAGCATGGTCCGGAAGGCGACGAAGCGGCCGTCGAACAGGGCCTTGTGCTTGGCCTGAAGGCCCGGGGCGTGCTCGCGCTGGTAGATGGCGAACAGTTCCTCGTTCGGGCAGGTGTACTGGATGGCAAACGTCAGTCCTTCGTCATCATCGTATCCTTCGAGGTGGAGAAACCGGAAGGCGCTGAAGCAGGCCGTGGCCATGACCTCCGGGATGTGGACGTCCCGCATCCATTCCAGCCAGGTATGGGCGGCCTCGGGATCGATTTTTACCGTGACGTTGTAGATCAGGTCTGCCATGCGTGCAAGCAAAGATAATCACGCGGTCACGGCTAGCGGTTGCGGCCGGCCTCCAGCCCGATCTTGTCCGGGGCGCCGAAGGCGCGTGCGATATTTGCCGGCGAGAAGGTGGTTGCGGTGTCCCCAAAGGCGATGACCCTTCGGTTGACCAGCAGGACCTGGCCGAAATAGTCGGTCACGGTGGATAGGTCGTGGTGGACCACGAGGATCGTCTTTCCTTCGGCGGCGAGTTCACGGAGCAGGTGCACGATGTGTTCTTCCGTGACGATGTCCACGCCGGCAAAAGGTTCGTCGAGGAGGAGGAGGTCGGCTTCCTGGCAAAGCGCGCGGGCGATGAACACGCGTTGCTGCTGTCCGCCCGACAGTGCGCCGATCTGCCGGCCGGCGAGGTCCCGGATGCCAAGCTTGTCCATCGCGTTGTCCGCAATGTCCCGGTCCCGGCGCGTGAGGCTCTGGAAGACGGATTTGCCCGGGTAGCGACCCATCAGTACGATGTCCCGGACGGATGCCGGAAAGGTCCAGTCCACCTCGTCTTTTTGCGGGACGTAGGCCAGGCGCCCGGTGTATTCGCCCGGCGGACGGCCGAAGACGCGGACGGTACCCTGATCCGGGCGAACGAGGCCGAGGACGGCCTTGAAGAGAGTGGATTTGCCTGCGCCGTTGGGCCCGAGGATGCCGATGATGCGGCCGGGATCGATGTCCAGGTAGATGTTAGACAAGACCGGATGCCGGTCGTACGAAACGGTCAAGCCTTCGATCTCGATCGGGCGGTTCATCGGCGCAGGATCGTTTTGACGGTGAAGACGACGAGGATAAGCGCGATGAGGATGGCCGGGATCCACAGCAACCTTGATCCTGGTCTGGTCCCTGCGGATTCGGAAAGCGGCGTACCGGTCAGGCCTTCGACGATCACGTCGGTGTTGTGCCGGATCATGCCGACATAGGTGTCGGCCGGACCTCCTTTCTCGCCCAGGCTGTCGCTGAAGAGTTTGCCTCCGATCCGGATGCCGTTGTCGCGCGCCACCTGCTCCAGCAGTTTCGGGTTGATCGTGCTTTCGATGAAAACGGCGGGGACACCGCTGTCGCGGATGACCGTGTTCAGGCGAACAAGGTCTGCGGTGCGCACGTCGGCATCCGTCGAGGTGCCGAGGACGGATTCAAGCCGGAGGCCGTAGCGGCGGCCGAAATATTGAAAGGCATCGTGGCTGGTGATGAGGACGCGACGTTCTGCGGGGATGCTGTCGATTCGTCGCCGGATGTATTCATCGAGGGCCTGGAGCTCGGTCACATAGGCCGCCGAACGGTCGCGCAGGCGTTGTTCTTGTTCAGGCATGAGCCGGACCAGGGCCTCGGTGATGTTATGGACATAGATGAGACCGTTGACCGGGTCCATCCAGGCATGCGGGTCGACGGCATTGGCGTGCCCCTGGGCCGTGATCGGCGCAATGCTCTCGGTGATCGTGACGGTTTCTGCGCGTGTCCCGCTGTTTTGGATCAGTTCGCGGATCCAGCCCTCGAAGGTGAGTCCGTTCTGCAGTATAAGATTTGCGCGGACGAGGAGCCGTGCATCTCCCGGTGTGGGTTCGTAGATATGCGGGTCGCCGCCGACCGGGACGATCGATACGGATTCGACCAGCGTGTCGGCGATGGCCCGGACCATGTCGGCGAAGATCGAGGCACTGCTGACGACCAGGGGTTTTTCGGCCGGACCGGCCTGCGCATGAACGACGGTTCCGGACGTGAGGAGTCCGAGGAAGAGGAGGATCGTGACGATTCGCATCATGGGCTCAAAGGGGTTTGACAAGGATGTTGCGGGCTGCGGGGCCGGAAATGACGACCTCAAGCCCCTCGAGGTCCAGGTGGAGCGTGGCATCATAAGCGTCACGGCGGGTCACGGTCAGCCGGCACCCGAGCCGGATCCCTTTTTGCGTCAGGTGTTGGAGGAAGGTGCGTTCGTCCTCCCGGACACCGACGACCTCGGCAGTTTGGTCCGGGCTGAGTTCGTCCAGGCTGATTTGCGTCCGCAGGGTATAGCGTCCCTGGGCATTGGGGATCGGGTCACCATGGGGATCGAATTTCGGATGGCCGAGGAAGGCATCGAGGCGTTCGATCAAGATGTCGGACTGGATATGCTCCAGCTCTTCGGCGATGTCGTGGACCTCGTCCCAGGCCATGCCGAGCGACCGCACGAGGAAGACCTCCCACAGCCGGTGCTTGCGCACCAAGGCGGTGGCGACCTGGTGGCCGGTATCGGTGAGCGATGCGCCCTGGTATTTCCGGTATTCGACCAGGCCCTTGGCACCCAGCTTCTTGAGCATGTCGGTCACCGAGGCGGCGGTCGTGTTGAGGTGCGCGGCCACCGTGTTGGTGTTGACCGTGTAGTCCGGCGGACCCGCGAGCTTGAGGATGGCCTTCAGGTAATTCTCTTCGGCATAGGATTGTCCCATGGGGCGAAGATAATCCCCTGTGAGTTAAATCTAAAAATAAATTTAGCCCAGACTAAAATTATGTTAATTGGTAGATATTAAGAGGGTTTAGAAAGTTTAGAAAGTTTAGAGGGTTTAGACAGTCGAGACAGTTGAGACAGTCGAGACAGTTGCGACAGTTGCGACAGTTGCGACAGTTGCGACAGTTGCGACAGTTGAGACAGTTGAGACAGTTGAGTTTTTATTCACCTGTTAATGAAAAGATTAAACACTTAAACACTTAAACCCTTAAACCTCTACCCACTAACCATTACACTTTACCCTGTCCCCAAGAGTCTGCACGCGCATGACCGGGATGCCCATCCAAAACCGAAGGTTCAGCGAGGCCTTTGGAATTAGTAGCCCTTGTAAAAGTAGACCTGGCCATTATTGGTGCGGTCGCCAATGTCGGCCAATGGTGCACCGGCAATGGCCCATCCCGGCTGCAGGGCCACGCTTCTTCCGAGGTTGATCCCAGGCTCCCGGGTAGAGGATGACAGGGTCGACGTATGGACCCAATCAGTACCGAGGTGCTCGAATACGTAGGCCCCACCCTGGTAAACCTGTGCGCCATGGGACGCATAGGGCGCCCCGATGAGTACCAGGTTCTCTTCGAGCGCGACACTTGTCCCGAACCCGTCGTCAGCCGATCCATCGCCTGCCGTCAGTGTGGCCTCCAGCGTGGCCGTGCCTGGCGAGAGCGCGTACCGATAGACCTTTCCGGGGACAGGCGGAATGGTGCCATGCGCGCCCGGTGCGCCAACCAGGAATACGGTGTCCCGGATGGCCAGCGATGACCCAAAGCGGGCATTCGCAGCAGGTTCAGGAGCTGTCAGTTGATGGGCCAACGTCCATGCGCCGGCGTTCTTTCGGTATATATAGACTTTGCCAGCATCAGGAATGCCATTGACGTCCTTGAACGGGGCAGCGATGGCCAGGTATTCTTCTCCCGCCGCTACGGTAAACCCATAGCTGTCGTTTGGTGCGCCGTCGGAAGGGGTAAGGATATGCGTCTGGGGCCAGGACGTCCCTGACCGGGTAAAGACATATGCCCTGCCGACGTTCAGGTTGCCCAGGATGTCGTTGGCCGGCGCGCCTACAAGAATATGGTCACCGAATATGGCGACAGCCTCACCGAAAATATCGCCGGCGGCTTGGTCGGATGCCGTGAGGGTAGCCTCCAGGCTGATCGACGCGTTGTCATATGCGTACACATAGGCTTTCCCCGCCTCGATCAGGCCTGCCGGATCCGCATACGGCGCGCCTCCGACGGCATGAGTGGCGGAAAGCCCGACGCTGTACCCAAAGAAATCATTGGTTGCCGCATCAGGGTCAAAGCGGCTCCACCACAAGGTCCAGCGATCGCCTTCACGTTTATAGATCCGGATACTTCCGGCATCCCAACGGGTCGGTTGGTCGGGCACGGCATCCCGATAGGCGCCGGCAACCAGCCAGTTTCCTGAGGCGGCCAGCGACCAGCCAAGTTCAGTGCCGGGCTTGTTCCCATTCTGCAAAAAGTGATGCGTGGCTGAGTTTTCCGTAGCGTAGGCCGCCAGGCTGCCCCAACCTCCTTTCCCTCCCGTCAGGCTTACCCAGGCGGCTCCATTGAAACCTTCAAAGTCGTTTTTTACCGCATTCCAGCGCAAGGCGCCGGGATCGGCGATTTCGGTATTGCCGATGCGGATGCCGCCGTTGACATCCAGTTGCTGTGTGGGTGTTTCCGTCCCGATCCCGACATGCTGTCCAAGCAGCCGGGTCGAAGGGGGCGCAATCCCGATCAGGACAAGGAGGAGGAGATTCCAATGAATACGCATGATGCCGGTTTTCCGCCAAAACTACCGGCGCAATGGAACGGGCAGCCAGCAACACCTCGCCGTTGGCGGGTTTACTGAGCATTCAGGGATTGCCGGGCAGTCATTCACGCGACGCTGGCGCGCGGACGGGCTTAGCCCGAACGTGCAGCCGTATCGTCCGCATCATGCACACGAAGGCAAAGCACCCCGGCCACGATCAGGGATAACCCGCCGATGACCAGGGCGTGAACGGCGGATCCCATGAAAAAGGTCTTGACGATAAAGCCGAGCAGGGCCGCCGCCACGATCTGCGGGATGACGATGAAGAAGTTGAACACCCCCATGTAGAAACCCATCTTGTGGGCGGGCAGGGAGCCGACGAGCATGGCGTACGGCACGGAGAGGATCGAGGCCCAGGCGATGCCGACACCGACCATCGAGAGGACCAGCCATTGGGGATCGGGGAGGATATAGATCGAGGCCAGGCCAAGGCCGCCGAGGATGAGCGCGATCATGTGCGCGTGCCTGCGGCTCGTGGCTTTCGCCAACACAGGCAAGGCAAATGCCACGAGGGCCGCCACGCCGTTGTACAGCCCCATGCAAAGGGAGACCCAGTCGGCGCCGTCATTGTAGAGTTTTGATGTCGTGTCGGTGGTCTGGTACAAGTGGCTGGTGACGGCAGACGTCGTATAGATCCACATGGCGAAAAGGCCAAACCAGGAGAAAAACTGCACCACGGCGAGTTGCTTCATGGCCGGGGGCATGTGATGCAGGTCGTCGATCATCGCCACAAAGCCGCCAGCCCGGCCGGTGGAGCGCTTCATATAGGAGGCCGCGAGATAAAGCATCCCGATCACAAGCGCGCCGGACGAGAACAAGAACAATTCCTTGGGAAAGCCGCCGACCCCGAACCATACCGTCAGCAGCAGGCCAATGACGAGGAAGACCATGCCGCTCCGGAAGGTATCGATGGATTTACGCTCTCCGGATGATGTCGCGGTGTTTCGGCCTGCCTCGATATTCTCCGTGAAGGACGCAAGTTCGACCGGTGAATATTCCTTCGACCGCAGTACGGTCCAAATCACGGCCAGGAAATAGACGCCGCCCCCGATGTAGAACGACCATTTGACCGAGTCCGGGATAACACCATCCGGCGCCTGGTTGCTGATGCCGAGCCAATTGGTGAAGACGTACGGCAAGGATGAGGCGATCACGGCGCCGGTGCCGATGAAGAAACTTTGCATGGCAAACCCCTTGGTCCGCTGGCTGGAGGGCAGGTTGTCGCCAACAAATGCCCGGAAGGGTTCCATGGATATATTGATCGACGCATCCATGATCCAAAGCATCCCGGCGGCGAACCAAAGTGACGGGGAATTGGGCATGATCACCAATGAAAGCGACGCCAGGATCGCCCCGGCCAGGAAGTAGGGCCTGCGGCGTCCGAGGAAGTTCCACGTGCGGTCGCTGAAGTACCCGATGATCGGCTGT
>CAYMLN010000006.1:0-2712 GCA_964391045.1 uncultured Saprospiraceae bacterium | reverse complement strand
GGCCACCCAGAGGATCGGGATGTCCTCGACGCGCGCCCCAAGCGTCTCGAAGATCCGGCTGACGTTGCTGTTCTGCAGCGCAAAGCCAAACTGGATCCCCAGGAAGCCGAAGCTCATGTTCCAGATCTGCCAGAAAGAAAGGGTGGGCTTTTGTTTCATGCCCCCCAAAGTAAGCGTTAGGCGGAAGCTAAGCCTCCGCCTAACGAAATTTTCTGTGGGTGAATCCGGATGGCGGGCGCCTGGCTTCCGCCCCGCCTCAAAGGGTTTCCTTGAGCCAGCCGAAGAACTCCCGCTGCCACAGGATGCCGTTCTGCGCCGACAAGACCCAGTGGTTCTCTTCCGGCAGGTAGAGCAAGCGTGCCTTCAGGCCGAGGAGCTTCGCGGCTTGAAACGCCTGCAGGCCCTGTTCGACCGGCACGCGGTAATCCCTGCCGCCCTGCACGATCATGATGGGCGCCTTCCAGTTGCCGACGTAGTTGATCGGGTTGAACTTCTTGTAATTGTTCTGCGCGGCCTTGTTCTTCTTGTCCCAGTAATTGCCGCCCCAGTCCCAGTTGACGAAGAAGAGTTCTTCCGTTGTGCCGTACATGCTGCGCATGTCGAAGATGCCGTCATGGGAAATGAAGGTCTTGAAGCGACCGTCGTGGATGCCGGCGAGCATGAATACGGAATACCCCCCGTAGCTCGCGCCGACAGCGCCGAGTCGCGACTTGTCCACGTAGGGCTCACGGCTGACGGCATCGATGGCCGCGAGGTAATCCTTCATGACCTGGCCACCGTGGTCCTTGCTGATCTGTTCGTTCCAGGCCGTGCCGTGCCCGGGCATGCCGCGCCGGTTGGGCGCTACGATGATGTAGCCCTGCGAGGCCATGAGCTGGAAGTTCCAGCGGAACGAATAGAACTGCGTGAGGGCCGATTGCGGGCCGCCCTGGCAATAGAGCAGCGTCGGGTATTTTTTGTTCGGGTCGAAATTCGGCGGGTAGATCACCCACACCAGCATGTCCTTCTTGTCGGTCGTCTTGACGAAGCGGCGTTCGAACTTCGGCAATGCGAGGTTCTTGTAGATGCCGTCGTTGACGAAGGTGAGCTGGGTCATCGCGCCGTCGTCGAGATTGACGGTGAAAAGCTCGGTCGCGTGGTTCATGTCCGTGCGCGATACGACGAGGTTGCGTCCTGACTGGCCGACGATGCCCGTGACATCGAAGTCGCCCGTGGTCACCTGGCGAATCTTTGGCGCACCCGAGGCCGGCGCATTCACCTCGTAAAGTTGCTGTGTGCCGTTGACCGCCGAGGTGAAGTAAATGAACCGGCCGTCCTGCGACCAGGTGAACTGGTTGACGTGAATGAGATCATTCCCCCCGGTGAGGTTGACGTCGCCGTTGGCCGTGCGCACGATGATATCCTGTTTGTCGGACTCATACCCGTCGCGGCGCATGCTCAGCCAGGCCAGCGTACCATCGACGCTGAAGGCCGGGTTGATGTCGTAGCCCATGCGACCTTCGGTGAGATTGGTCGTCTGTTGGGTGACGAGATTGTATTCGTAGAGGTCGGTGTTGGTGCTCACGGCATACGCCAGGCCAGCTTTCTTCTTGGCCACGTAGATGACGGAGGTGCCCGACGGGTTCCAGATGTAATCTTCGTCGCCGCCGAACGGCTTCGTAGGGCAATTGTGCGGCTCACCCGGCATCAAGTCGCGCACATTAACCTCGATGCCGTTGCGGACCTCGGACAGCATGACGTGGTCGAACAGGCCGTCTTCCCATTCATCCCAGTGCCGGATCATGACGTCGTCGAAGACATAGGCGTTCGACTTCGGGAGGTCATCATAGCGATCCGTCCCTGTGATCTTCTGGACGCGGATAGCCTTGTGGCCGATGCTGTACTTCCCGTCCGGGGAGAGGTTCTTGTCGGGCAGCGGATTGTCCTTGATCTCCACCGGATCGCCGCCGCGGACAGCAACGGCGAAGAGCTTGCGGGCCGATTTGTTTTCCGACCAGTCGGGCGTGCTCACCTGGTAGATGGCCCGGCCGTCCTCGGTTACGCCCAGTCCGCTTACGCGGCCGAGGGACCAGAGGAGTTCGGGGGTCATCGCGGGTTGGGCGACAGCTGCGCCAAGACCCCACATCATGAACAAGAAAAGCGCTATGCGAATCATATCATTGCGGATTTGAGTCGATAAAGGTAAGGGTTGGCCGGCGGGAAACCGCCATGGCAATGCACAAGTGAGAGGGGCCAGGACCGGACTCAAGGGTTTAGGCTTGCGTTGCTTCGGCGTATGGAATGGTGCATTGCGGTAACAGTTTACGGGGTTGGGACATATACCATTAGGGTGCTTCCGCGGAGGCCTCCTGTCTCCTGCCCAAACAGCCGAACCTGAGACACAAGTAACCCATGAAGCAAGCGCGAAAACGTCCGGAAAAACCTGCCGCATTCGCCGCGATCATTCCTGATGAGCGAATTGCTTCAGCTATCCACGTAGTCCGCGGTTTTAAGGTGATGCTTGACCAGGACCTGGCGGTGTTGTACGGCGTTGGAACGAAACGCCTGAACGAGCAAGTCAAACGCAATGCCGAGCGATTTCCGGGAGACTTCATGTTTCAACTGACAAACGAGGAGTGGTCTGACTTGAAGTCGCAAAATGCGACCTCAAGTTGGGGTGGTCGCCGGACATTGCCTTATGTGTTTACGGAGCAGGGAGTCGCCATGCTTTCC
>CAYMLN010000005.1:19663-20095 GCA_964391045.1 uncultured Saprospiraceae bacterium | reverse complement strand
CCAACGTTGGTCAGCAGGAAGTTCGTCAGGTTAGTCCCCGCAGCCACCGGCACGAAGTTGATCAGGTCGCTGGTCTGGCGGATGTAGTAGTCGATCGAACCGAAGACGCGGTTGTTGAACAAGCCGTAGTCGACGCCGACGTTGAAGTTGGCCGTCTCCTCCCACTTGATGTTGGCGTCATACCCTTGCGGGCGGAGCGTGTTGACATACTCGTTGCCGAACTGGTAGTTGGCCGTGTTGAAACTGTTGAGGTAACGCGGCAGGTACGGATAGAAATCCCCGCTGATCCCTTGTTGGCCGGTGATCCCATAGCCGATGCGGACCTTGAGGGCATTGAGCGAGCCTGCGCCATTGTCGATGGCCTTCCAGGCGAATGCGACGCCGGGGAAGTTGCCCCACCGGTTATCCTCGGAGAAGCGGGACGTCCCGTCA
>CAYMLN010000005.1:0-19653 GCA_964391045.1 uncultured Saprospiraceae bacterium | reverse complement strand
CGAGGAAGTCGTCGAACAGCGTGATGTTGGCGCGGCCGAAGAGCGACACCAGGTAGTATTCGCGCGGATTCCAGTCCGGCTCGTTGAAGGTATCGATCCGGTTGATGTTATACGCCTCGTAGAAATTGTTGCTGTAGAAATGCTGCCAGGAGTAGCCGGCCATGAGGTCGACCTTGACGTCCTTTCCGGTGGGTGAGGCATAGTCAAGGAAAAACTCCAACAGTTCGTTGGTGTTCTCCTGCTCGTAATGCTCGACGCGACCGCGGCGGGCCGGATCGGCATTGTACGCAAATGCGGCATCCTCGGGCACGAAGATGTCGCCTTCCCCGCGCGACTCGTCGAGGCCGACGTTCAGGTTGGCGCGAAGCGCCTTGTTGAGGAAGGGTAACCGGTAGTCCACCTGCGCGCCGAGAATCATGCGGCGGACCTGGGACTCGTCGCTGCGCTGCTCAAGCAGGGCGACCGGATTGTCCGGCGCCAGCGTATTCGGCGAGCCGTCGGCCGGGTTGGTCCAGGTGAAATAACCGCCAAACTGGCCGGCTTCGCCGAACACCGACTGGGTGGGATCGAACACCGACGCAGTGCCGATCGCGGCGCGATTGGCGAAGGTGTTGTTGTCGATCATCCCCTTCGCCGTCAGGTTGAACTGCAGGGTGTTGTCAAGGAATCCCGGGCTGAGGTTGAGCGCCCCGGTGATGCGGTTGAAGTTATCCGTGCGCAGCAGGCCGTCCTTGTCGGTGTAGCCCAACGAAAGGCGGTAGGGCACCTCGCCGACCGAACCGCTGAAGTTCAGGTTGTGGTCCATCGAGAAGGCACTCTGGTAGATCTCATCCTGCCAGTCGGTGCTGGAGGAGCCGAGCAGCGACCGGGCCGTCGACCCTTCAGCGTATTCCTTCTCGACAAGCGTCCGGAATTCGTCCGTACCGAGGATGTCGAGCCGCTTGGCGATCGTAGACACGGACGCAAATCCGTTGTACTCCACCTTGAGCTTGTCGGCCAGGCTGCCCTTCTTTGTCGTGATAATGATGACGCCGTTCGAGGCGCGGGAGCCGTAAATGGCCGTGGCGGAGGCATCCTTCAGGACCGTAAAGGTCGCGATGTCGTTGGGGTTGATGACGTTGAGGATGTTGCGGGAGCCGCTGATGCCGTCATTCGAGATCGGAATCCCGTCGATGACGATGAGGGGATCATTGACCGCGCTCAGCGACGAACCGCCGCGGATCCGGATCGTCGACCCGGCACCCGGGTCGCCCCCGGTGACGATCGATACGCCCGGCACTTTGCCTGCGATCAACTCGGCCGCGCCGGTGATCGAGCCGCGGTTGAAGTCTTCCGCATTGACGGTGGCTATGGCCCCGGTGACATCTTCCCGCTTGACGGTGCCGTAGCCGGTGACGACCACATCCTCGAGGATGGCGCCCTCGCCGAGGACGACGTCGATGCGGTCGGAAGACCCGAGGTCGACGATCACCCGTTCGTACCCGGTGTAGGAAAACTGGAGTTGCGTCGTACCCGCCGGGACATTGAGGGTGTAACTGCCGTCAAAGTCGGAAACCGTCCCGACCGTCCTCCCGACCGCGAGGATGTTCACGCCGATCAGGGGTTCACCGGCCTCGTCCTTGACGGTGCCGGAAATGGTTCGCTGTGCCGCCGTGAAGCCCATGCAGAGCCCCCAAAACGCCGTCAGCAAGACCATACGATGTATCAGTCTATTCATAGTTGGAGAGGTTAAGTACACGTTCACTGATTTCCCATGAATAATGGATGACCATCCATTTTTTACTTTCATTCATGGGTTTGAGATATGCGTGGCTAAATTACACATCCTTATCATTTGTACAACTTTTTGTTAATTGCCCGCATGATCGATTCTACATCCCGATACCGGCCCTTTCCGGGGGCTAAATCCCTGATTTTCCGCACTATCCCAATGATGTGCGGCATACTTTTCGCGCTGCTCGCCATCCTGCCGTCCGGATACGGCCAACCCGTCGCACCCCGCTACATCTCCATCGGGCGTGACGGCATCATGCATGATGTGGAAACCGGGGCGGAGGTTACCGGCTTCGGGGTCAACTACACCGTGCCGTTTGCCCACGCCTATCGCACCGGCAAGGCGAAAGACCTAGACCTCAAGGCCGAGATCGATCGTGATGTGTATCACTTCGCGCGCCTCGGCCTGGACCTCTTCCGCGTTCACGTGTGGGATTGCGAGATTAGCGACACGCTCGGCAACCTGCTCGACAACGAGCACCTTGAGCTCTTCGACTACCTGCTCTATCAACTCGGCCGTCATGGGATCCGGTCGATGATCACGCCGATCGCGTATTGGGGCAACGGCTGGCCCGACCCGGACGAGAAGACCCCCGGCTTTTCGGCCAAGTACGGGAAAGAGGCCTGCCTCACGGACCCCGATGCCCTCGCGGCGCAGGAACGCTACCTGGCCCAATTCGTCAGTCACGTCAACCGCTACACGGGCGTGGCCTACAAGTACGACCCCAACATCCTGCTCTTTGAAATTTCCAACGAACCGCATCACCGAGGCACGCCCGACGAGGTCCACACGTTCATCAACACGTTGTCGAAGGCCATCCGCGACGCGGGATGCATTAAGCCCGTTTTCTATAACGTGACCCATAGCGTTCACCTCGCCGAGGCGTATGCCGATAGCCGCATCGACGGCGGGACATTCCAATGGTATCCCACCGGCCTTGGGTTCCAGAAACCGCTGCAGGGCAACATGCTGCCCAACGTGGACGACTACGCGATCCCCTTCGACAGCCTGTTCCGCAAGAAAGGCCTCGCCCGCATCGTCTATGAATTCGATGCGGCCGACATGACGGCCAGCTATATGTATCCCGCGATGGCGCGGAGTTTCCGCACGGCCGGCATCCAGCTCGCCACGCATTTCTCCTATGACCCGACGTACCTGGCGCCGTACAACACGGAATACAACACGCATTACATGAACCTGCTGTATGCGCCACGCAAGGCCCTCGCGCTGATGCTCTGCGCCGAGATCTTCCGGCAGGTGCCGCTGTATGCGGATTATGGCCGCTATCCCGCAAACACGCAATTCGGCCCGTTCCGCATCGACCCGTCCGCCGACCTCGCGGAAATGGTGACCGACCAGGCATTTATCTACACAAACCATACGTCCAGCGCGCCGCTCGCGCCCGAGCGGCTGACCCGGATCGCCGGTTGGGGCAACTCTCCCATCGTGCGGTATGACGGTACCGGTGCCTACTTCCTGGACAAGATCGAGGACGGCGCATGGCTGCTCGAGGTCTTTCCCGACGCGGCCGTGACGGACAACCTTTTCGGGCGCAACAGCACTGATATCCCACGAAGTACGATCCTCACCCATCCGCGCACGATCCAGGTCAACCTCCCCGGGCTTACCGATTTCGTCGCGCTGCAGGTCGACGACCTCAATCGACAGCCCGTGCCCGTGATCAACAGGTCCGGCTTCACCGTCACACCGGGCAAGTACCTGCTGATCTCGGACGCCTTCATGGCCGATGACGACAACTTCAATGTTCTCATGGAAGCGCTTTCGGCCAGTCCACTGGTCGAGCAACGCTTCCCGCTCCCCGCCGCCACGCTGCCGGAGGCAGTCGTCCGCGTGGATACGTTCCGCACCTGCACCGCCGGCAAGGACCTCACGTTGCGCGCCGAGGTCATCACCCATGAACCTGCAGATTCGGTCAACCTCCTGTTCTTCCTCGACAACACATTGCGCATCGAGCACATGACGCGCGTCCATGGCTTCACCTACGAAGCCACGATCCCGGGCAAGGACCTCGAGGCGGGGGAAGCCGGCTATGCGATTAGCGTCGCGCGGGGCGGGCTGACGTCCACCTTTCCGGGCAATAACAGCGCGTTCATGATCTCCATCGAGGAGAAAGACAAACTATTTCCCCTCACGATCGTGACCGCCAAGACCCCCGTGAATCTGCTGGAGCCGGTGACGGATCAATGGCGGCTCAACAGGGCGTGGTCGCGCGATATCGACGTCAAGCCCACTGGGGAAGGTCAGGATACATGGTTCGCCATCCAGATCCGCCGGCTCATCCGGGAGGACGAGGAAAACCTGCGCGGTCCGCAAGTGCCGGACTACAGCATTCGCCATGCATTCGCCGACAGGATCAAAGGACGCCGCGCCGACGTGGCTGATGCCAAATATCTCGTCGTGGAATGCAGCTCTGCCCTGCAACGCCCCTTCCAGGTCGCAATCGTGCAGGACAACGGCATCGCCCTCGGCGCGCTCGTCAAGCCCGAACCCGGACGAAAAGCCTTCCGCATCCGCCTGAGGGATCTCAAGCCCGTGCCCCTCCCGATCCTTCCGCGGCCTTACCCGACCTTCCTCCCCTATTATTTTCCTGCAGATCCGAACGGCAAGCTCGACATGTCGCGCGCTGAAGCGTTGATCCTGTCCTTCGGTCCGGGGTTGCAGCCGGGGGAATATGCGCAGACGCTCGACTGGGAGATCGGACGAATTTTCCTGCGGAAGTGAAAAACTAAAAACTAAAAACTAAAAGCTAAAAGTGAACAATGAACAATGAACAATGAACAATTTGGCTCTGCGGGAAAATCTGTGCCTCTGTGGGAAATGTGAAAGACTTCTATTCCCAAAATCCCTTCACATCGATGTTTGCACACTTGAAGTGCCCTTCCGGGCACGCCTTTTTCCCATGCAATCCGCATGGCCGACATGAGAGTTTTTCATGGGTTTCCGCAATCACGGAGACATCGCTGAGCGGCCCAAAGCCGAAGGCCGGCAACGTCGAGCAGAAGATCGCCGTCACCGGCGCATTCATTGCCGAGGCGAAATGGAGCGGCGCGGAATCGTTGACATAATTCATTCGCGCGCCGGCCATGAGGGCGGCGGATTCGAGGAAGGAGAGCCGGCCGGCCTGGTTGACGATGTTGGACCGGCCGCTGTCCCGCATGATGCGGTCGCACAGGTCGCGGTCGCCCGGGCTACCGAGGAGGTGGACCGCGATGTCGGCCGGGATGCGACGCACGAGGTTTGTCCAGCGGTCGGCCGGCCACTGCTTGGTAAACCACACGGAGGCCGGCGCCATGCAGACGTAAGGGTTGTCTTGCCTGACCTTGTCGAAATCGGCAGTTGACGGATAGAGCTTTGGTCGCTGCGGCTGGTCGTCGGTCAAATGTCGGACCAGCGAGAGGTTGCGCTCCACTTCATGGACCGGTCGACCGCCAGGGGCGATCGCATGGGGAAACCGGCGTGAAAAGAAGGCGGACAAGGGGTTCTTCGAAAAGCCGATTGTCTCCTTCGCGCCGGAGAGCGCGGTCATCAGGCCTGATGCGGCAAAGCGCTGCAGGTTGATGACGACGTCATAGCGTTTCGACCGGATGCGGCGGATCATCCGCACGAGGTTGCGGTACTTGCCCTTTTTCTTGTCGAAGACGAGCACGTCCCGCAGGAAAGGATGTCCGGCGAGCAGGGACTCGTTGCCCCGGCGAACAAGCATATCGATGGACGCCTCCGGATGGCACCGGTGCAATTGCTCGATGACCGGCGTCGCAAGGACTACGTCGCCGATGAATGCCGTCTGGATGACGAGGAATGTCTTCATGCCCGTGCGGGCAAGTATCGGAAGAAAAACGGAGCGTGCGCGCGGTTATTCGCCGCCGGCCTTCTCCTCTGCCACCTGGGCGGCGTTGATCGCCTCGATCTCCTTGTCGATGAAGTACAGGCTCTGCGCCCCGTCGCCGATGAGGTTGATCTTGTCGAGGATCGTGCGCACCAGCCCTTCCTCCTCGCGCTGTTCGGCCACGTACCATTGGAGGAAGCCATACGTCGCATGATCGTTCTCCACGCGGGCGAGGTCGACGAGATCGTTGATCGATTTCGTGACGCGCTTCTCATGGGCAAGCGTCTCCTCGAACACGTTCTTCGCGCTGGCGAAGGTTTGCGGGGGCTGCTTGATGGCCGGGGTTACCGGCATGGCGTCCATCTCGAGGAGGTAGTGGTAGATCTTCATCATGTGCATGTGCTCCTCGGCCGACTGCCGGTACATGAAGGCGGCACATCCCTGCATCGACTTGGATTCAAACCAACCGGCCATGGCCAGGTAGACGAAGGAGGCGCTGCCTTCCAGTGCAATCTGCTCATTGAGCGCATCGACCATTTTCGGGCTCAGCATAGTGGTATTGATTTTCGTTGAACGACAAAAATAACAACAACACCCCGGATGGGTTGTCTGGACGAATTCTAAACATCCTTCTGCGTCCTCCTTTCTAATCTGTTTCTCTGTGGGAAATATGGAATCGACCTGCAACCTGCCACGCTCTTGCCCGGTTGTAGCTCCCGGGCCTAGATCACCCGCCCCGCTGACCCCGATCATTCCGGGATTCCCCCATCCCCTTACCTTTGCCCCTCGTCACCGGGATTTCCCGCTTCGGACAAGTTCTGTTTGCCAACCCCGTTTGACGCATTTTTTTCGCACCATGACGCCACTTTTCCAGCCGGAACACCATGACCTGCGCCTTCTTCGCCTGACCGTCGACGGTCACGGGGACGCCGCCGGATTCGCCGCGACCGCGGCCGGCCGCCGCAGCCTGGACTGCGACCCGATGGACATTCACGTCGTGTGCGCCCGCCAGGGAGCCCTGACCGTCCAGGCCAGCTTCATCCCCCACCCGATCGACCTTCGCCCCGGGGAGGCCATGTTCCTGGCCAATCCGCGTGCCCCGTGGTCGATCCAGTGGCTTCACGACGACCAGGCCGCCTGGTACACCCTGACCATTTCCGCCGCACGCTTCCACGAAATCCTGAAACCCGGGTTCGACCCCGCCCGGCTTTCGAGCATGGGTGCCTTCAACCTCCGGGACCTCATGAAGCGGATCCCGGTGACCCCGGCCCTTCTTTTAGGTTTCGACCAACTGCTTTACCAGAAGACCCAGACCGCTTTCGGCGGCCTTTTCCAACAGGCGAAGTTCCTCGAGATCATCAGCCTCCTGCTCGACGCCGCCTTCGGCCAGCCCGTGGAAACTTGCCCGGTCGCCATGTCTCCCGGGATCGAGGAGAAGATCCGCGACATCCGGCATCACATCATGGCCCACATCGACACGGAGCCCGACGCCGACCAACTCGCCATCGATTTCGATCTCCCGCGCACTACGCTCAGGGAAGGCTTCCGCTACATCTTCGGCAAGACCATCCACCAGTTCCACGCCGACTACAAGCTCGAATGGGCGATGCAAAAATTGTCGAGCGGCGAGAGCCTCGTCAAGGAGGTCGCCTTCGCCATCGGCTACCAGAACCCGAGCCATTTCATCTCGGCCTTCAAGAAGAAATTCGGGTTTACGCCGAAGCAGTACTTGAAACGGGAGGTCACCAGCGCTTTATAATGAAAAATGAACAGTGAACAATGAACAATGCTGAATCAAGACTGAACAGACTCTAGGTCGTCTTGGGAATACTTTCCCTGTTGACCTTTCTGCGCCTTATTCCCCTTTTATTCTTCATTCTTCACCTTTGATTGTTCATTGTTCATTGTTCATTGTTCACTGACATAGTTTTACCTCCCTCCTGCTGCCTTGGAAACCGGATGATGCGCCACCGGATACCCCTGCTGGTCGCGCAGGATGAGGATGTACTTTCCCGGGGGAAGTCCCACAACATTGATCTCGAAGCGGACGTCGGGCGCGATGCCCTGACGCACGATACTTCCGTCCGGTCCGGCGAGCGCCCAGCGAGTGGCGCCGGGGCGGGACACCTCGACAGTCATGCGGTCGATGGCCGGGTTCGGGAAGGTGAAGACCTGGTATTCATCCTTTGACGGATCGCGGTAGCCGTAGGCGGGATGCGCGGCATAGACGCGCAGGTTGCGCCACAGGCCGAGGAAAGACTCCCCAATCCCGGTATGCACATTGGTGATGTCGCCGTCGTGCGGCTTGACGCTGAGGGCTTCCCCGCGGAGCTCGGCGACCTTGTCGACGCCCAGCCAGAACTGGATCCAGGGCGTCCCGGGCACGTTATGGCTGTAGATGACGGTCAGCTCGTACCAATCATCCGTCGTCGCGGTGATGCCACTGACAGTCTCGAACCGCGTGTCGTTGACCGCGACGCGGAACCGGTTGTCGCCCGTGACATAGAGCGCCAAGTAGTGCCAGTCGTAGCCCATGACAAAAACCGGGCGGTCCTGGCCGTCGAGCGCATCGATCTTGAACTCCAGTTGAATGGCAAATGCCGAATCGGAGAATGCCTCAAGCGGCGGAGTGCGGATCAGGCTGGAGTCGGGCGCGCCGATAAACGTTGCGCCATCGGAAAATACGCCACCTCGTCCCCGGTAATCGGGGCGGTCGATGATCATCGGCGCCTGGAAACCCATCGCGTCGCGCGGGGAGTTGACCAGCGCGTAATTCGCCACGACGTAGAGGCGGCTGAGGTCCTGGGCGCGGCCCGCAGCCGTGAACAGGAGCAGCAGGAAACAAGTCCGAAATATGCGTGCCATAGCAAGCCATTGGATTCGTGAGCGGATCAATGCGTCCATATGCATTGGGTATATTAAAGTTAGGGCTTTGGGCATTCTGGGGTGGCAAACGCCCAGCTTGTCCGTTCCCCTTCGGTTACATTTCTTCAACCCCGCAGGCTCGGGGTTTGTTCTACTTTTATCTACCGCTTTGATCACGCGTTAACGCCTGCACAATGCAACATCGCATCATCATCACCGGCTCGACCGGCATGGTCGGCAAGTCCGTCCTGCTGGAATGCCTGGACAGTCCGCACGTCGACACGGTGCTGGCCGTGAACCGCCGGCCGGTCGGCATCAGCCATCCCAAGTTGCGTGAAGTCGTGTTGAATGACTTCGCCCGCGTAACGGATATCCGGGAGGAACTGGCGGGATATGATGCCTGCTTTTTCGGCATGGGCGTATCGGCGGCCGGGATGTCGGAAACCGACTACACGCGCATGTCATACACCATTCCAAAGGCGTGGGTCGAAACGCTCCATGCGGTCAACCCCGGCATGACCTTCATCTATGTATCCGGCATGGGTACTGACGAGACCGAGCAAGGCCGGATCATGTGGGCCCGGGTCAAGGGACGGACGGAAAACCTGGTACTCGGGAAGGGGTTCGCGCATGCCTATGCGATCCGGCTGGGCGCGCTGCTCCCTGAACGGGGCATCCGGTCCTCCACGCCCCTGTACAGGGTCCTGTACGCGATCATGCGACCGTTCTTCCCCCTGATGCGCCGGTCGAAGCATGTGATCACCTCAACGGCATTCGGCCGCGGCATCATCAACCTCATCCGGTTTCCGCAAGCGAAGGATCGGATCTACAATGCGGACTTAAACGAACTCGCTGCCCGGTAACGACGTAAACGAATGCACCAGCCTCGCCAATTCGGCGGTCCCCTGCGGCCCGATCATGTCAACCGATACCGGCTATCCCCGCAATGGAAAGATGGCCGGTTCGAAAACCTCGAGGAGACCCGGCTGGCCATGCAGCCGCATGTCCTGCCCCGCATCCTCTACAATCAACTCAGCAACCGGCGCATGCGGCAACCGGACCGCCCGCTGCCCGTCAAGCGTCCGGACGACCACTGGTGGCAGTCCAACGCGAACCAGGCCCATGTCGCCTGGTTCGGACACTCCGCGATCATCCTCCGCATGGCGGGGCAAACGATCCTGGTCGACCCGATGTTTGGCCCCGACGCCTCCCCGATCGGCCCGATCCGCACCCGGCGATTTTCCAACGACATGCTGGACGTACTCGATGCCATACCGGCCGCCGATCTCGTCCTGATCTCGCACGACCACTATGATCACCTGGACCTGGCCAGTATCGAACGGTTGCGCGGAAAAGTGAAGCGCTACCTGGTCGCGTTGGGTGTGGGCCGACACCTGGTGCGCTGGGGGATACCGGCGGAACAAATCACGGAATTCGATTGGTGGGATACGCAAAGGGCCGGTGACCTGACGATTACCTTCACCCCGACCCGTCACTTTTCCGGGCGCGGCTTTCGGGACCGCATGCGATCGCTGTGGGGCGGCTGGGTGATCGACAACGGGTCGGACAATGTGTGGTTTAGCGGCGATGGCGGGTATGGCCGGCACTTCCGGGAGATCGGTGAGCGGCTCGGGCCCTTCGATCTCGGACTCATGGAGTGCGGGCAATACAACCAATACTGGCATGACATCCATCTCTTTCCCGACGAGAGCGTCCAGGCGGCGCTCGATGCCGGCGTGAAGCATGCGGTGCCAGTGCACTGGGGTGCGTTCTCCCTTTCCTTCGAGCATGCCTGGCAACAGCCGGCGGAAGAATTCCTCGCCGCCGCCGCCCGGCTGGGCGTTCCGGCTTCGACGCCGGCCTTGGGTGCGTTGTTCGTTCCGAGCGATACGTCGCATCGTCCCTGGTGGCCTGAATTCCTTTAAAGAGGCCTATGTGTATCCCCATTCGGCGTATGCCGCCGGTCGCCAATGCGATGCCTGTCGTAGTTTTACCGGCATGAAGGCCGTCCACCTGGGAGATACCATCGCCGCCTTGTCCACCGGGCAAGGTATTGCCGCCATCGGCGTAATCCGGCTCAGCGGACCGAAGGCCATCGCCATCACGGATAATATCTTCAAGGGCAAGGTCCTGGCCGATGCGGCCACCCATACGCTGCATTACGGACGGATCGTCAACGAAGCGGGCGAACACCTCGACGACGTGGTCATTGGGCTGTTCAAGGGCCCGAAATCCTTTACCGGCGAAGACGTCGTCGAGATCAGTTGCCACGGTTCGCCTTACATCGTGCGCGAGATCATCAACCTCCTGATCCGCCTGGGGGCGCGGCCCGCGGAGGCGGGCGAGTTTACCATGCGGGCCTTCGTCAACGGCCGGCTCGACCTGTCGCAGGCCGAGGCCGTGGCCGACCTCATCGCCTCGCACAGCAAGGCGGCGCACGACCTGGCTGTAAAGCAACTCCGCGGGGGCGTGTCGACGGAAATCCAGTCCCTCCGGCAAAAACTTATCGACTTTGCCAGTCTCGTCGAACTCGAACTGGACTTCAGCGAGGAGGACGTGGAATTTGCGGACCGGACGCAGTTGCGGGCGCTCGTGACGGAGGTCATCGAACTTGCATCGCGGCTGCGGGACACCTTCCGGCTCGGCAATGCCATCCGCGAGGGCATCCCGACCGTCATCGCCGGCCGGCCCAACGCGGGGAAGTCGACCATCCTCAACCGGTTGTTGCAGGAAGAGCGCGCCATCGTGTCGGACATCCCCGGCACCACGCGCGACACCATCGAGGAGCTGCTCGTCATCGACGGGCTGCCGTTCCGCCTCATCGACACGGCGGGCATCCGCGAGGCGCACGACGAGATCGAGACCATCGGCATCGGCCGGACGATGGAAAAGATCGGCCAGGCGTCGATCCTCATCTATGTGTTTGACATCCGCACGACTTCGCCGGAGGACGTGAAGGCGGACGTGACATCCATCGCCGCCTCGACCGACGCGAAGGTCATCCTCGCGGCCAACAAGATGGACCTCGACCCTTACGCGCATGCCGGGACCTGGCAGGTGGGCGACTATCCCGTCATCCCGTTGTCCGCCTTGCACCAGATGAATATCCCCTACCTGTTGGAGACCCTTGCCAGCCTGGTGCGTGAGGGCATCCCGCAGGACATCCCGATGATCACTTCGGCGCGGCATTATCACGCCCTCGACCGGGCGATCGAGCGGCTGCAGCAGGTCCTGGCGGGACTTGAACAGCAATTGCCGGGCGACCTTGTGGCGCAGGATATCCGGCAGGCCATCTGGCACTTGTCGGAGATCACGGGCGAGATCTCGAGCGAGGATATTTTGGGGAATATTTTTGGGAAGTTTTGCATCGGGAAATAGGCAGAGGGCATAGCGCATAGCGGATAGAGGAGATCGCAGAAGTAATTTGCCGTGGTGGGCGTCCACGCCAACCACCAACGGAATACTCTTCATTTACATGTACCCAATCTCAATGCGTCGTGATGGTCCACAACAGCACAACCAGCGCCGCGAAATGCCACCCTGGAGCTGTGCGCAACCTCCGCTTACCTCTGCTCCCTCCTGAGAAAAGGTAAACTCCCTTGGCTTTCGAAATTTGCACAACATGCACCATGCACACTGCATGCTCCTGTCAATGCCTTTCACCGTTCGCCGTCAGGCGATCAATCCTCCCACCCGCAAAGCCCCCTGCCCATTTTCTTCGCTTCGGCAAGGGTGACCTTATAGATGTCGGTCGAACAACTTCCCAGGCCCTGGCAATTTTGCCGCAGGTGATACTTCTTGGACTGAGGCCCTTTGCAGATGTAGACGTAGGTATCCTGCGGCGCACTGCCCATTAACATAAAAGCCAGCGTGGCCAGCGTGAGTAGTTTTTTCATGGGGCGATCGGTTGGTCTTACCCCAAAGATAACAAAGCACCCGCGGAGAACGTGGCCATGGGGAATGCAGGCGAGCATAAACAGAATCGACAAGCGGTCGCTTTTCGAGCAAATAGGTTGACGAGCAACCGTAATAACACCCGCCATCCCGCTGCGCGGATGGCGAACGCTCATAATGGCACCGAATTGCTACTATGGCGGATGGGCTACGCCCATCTCCACCCAGTTAATGCTTGTGGGTCGAGGGTTGACCCTCGACCATTTATGTTTGGGGTCAACCCAAACACACCCGCTCACAACGGCACTACTCCACCACAAGCTTCCGCACCGCCGCGTACGACCGCCCCTTGATCTGCACGATGTACAGGGCCGAGGGCCATCCGGAAACATCGACGTCGAGGGAGGCGCTGCCGGCGGGCAGGACAAAGCCCCCGACGGATTTTCCGCTCATGTCCTTGACCAAGACATCGAGATCTTCCGACACGGGTGCCGTCAGGCGCAACGTAGTGATCGCATTCGCGGGATTGGGTTCGAGGGCCAGGGCCAGCGGACGAAGGTTTCCGCCGGTGCCGGAGATGAGGACGGTATAGGTCTGCGTACTGCTGCACAGGCCGTCGTTGATCGTGAGGGTGATCGTGTACTCCCCTTCATCCGCATAGGTATGGATCGGGTTTTGTTCGTTCGAGGTATTGCCGTCGCCGAAGTCCCAGGACCAGGTGCGCGCGCCGACAGAGGCGTCGGTGAAGGACAGCACCAGGTCAACCTCCTCGACGAACGTGAAGGCGCTGCGCGCGCCGGTCACGCGCACGGTGTCCGGATCGCTGATGCACAGGTCGCCCTCGCGCACCTCGAGGTTGTAGAGGTAGTAGTAGAAGCCGAAGGGATCTGTATTTGCCGACGAACTGGTCAGCGTCATATAGCCGGGTAGCGCGTAGGGAAAGACCGCACCGCCGTTGTTGCGGTACAACCGCGAGACGCTATTCGGCGCAGCCCCGATGTAGTAGTCGCCGGCCTCAGGCACCTCAAGGTCCAGCGCGATCCGGCTTTGTCCCGCAGGAACATCAACCGTCACCTGGTCGACGAGGTCCGGACCTACGGGTGGTTCGCCGTCGAAGTTCGTCCCCCTGCCCAGGAGGAAGGTCCTCGGCCCAGGGTTGGGCGCATCGACCCATGCGGACAGGATCGTAAAGCCTTTCTCCGCGGTGAAGTTGGTCGCGCCGAAATAGCCCGTGCCGTGGTAGCCGCCGCTGCCGAATGAACCGTCGGCCGGGCCGACGAACTGCGAAGGTTCGCCAACTTCGTTCACGGTATAATACACCTGGTCAAATGCGCTGCCGTTGACGAGCAGCGTATCCCCCACATGAATGACCGCACCCGAGGTGTCGCGCCATACGACGCGTCCTGTTGCGGTCGCAATGATAGCTGCATCTTCTCCGATGCAAGCCTCCTGGTCATCGGTGACGGGCGCCTGCGGAAGCACGAGCTCGATCGTGCGGATCATGGAGTAGATGCCGAGGGTATTCGTCACGATAAGTTTCACGATGTACGCACCACCCAGCGCATACGTATGGACCGGATTGCGCTCCGTCGACGTGGCGCCATCGCCGAAGTCCCATGACCAGGATTGCGGGATGCGGGTACTTTCATCGGTGAAGCCAACCGTCTTCGTACACTCGATGAGGGTATCGGCGGCGAACGCCGCCACCGGCGGTTCGACGGCCGTCTGGCAGATCGTCGGGAGATCGAACGCCTCGAACTGGTCCGTGCGGCTGTCCGATTCACCCTGGTCGGCACTATACCCCAGGCCACGCCGGGCAAAAACCTCCCAGATGAGGCATTGGTGCGCGCCGTCGTAGAGGATCTGGTCAGCAGCGAGGATAGCGTCGCGGCCATCCTCCATACCCGGCTCGCATTTCGTGAGCTTCAACCCCTCGATGACGAGGTGCATGGCGATATTGTTGCCGCCCGAGCCGGTGTACAGGTCCGGATCGGGCACCCCGCCGTAAGCGTCGATGAGCGCCCAGTTGAGATCCCAGAGCATGGTGGCCCAGATGAACCCGACGCCGTGCGGCTGGGAGATCGAGCTGGCGTTGTTGGATGCCCCGTAGGTATAGCCGTTGACATTGAAATCCGTGGAATAGGGCGCGGGCCGGATGCCCCGACCGTCCGTCGGTTCATTCGTGGCAAACGTACCGATACCGCGCACCTCCGCGCCCGTGTCGCCAGGCTCCATCGTGAGCATCAGGCCGAACCAGTCGCTCCAACCTTCGCCCATCTGTTCCGCATTGAACAGGCATTCGACATTGTTCGATCCGCCGACAAGGCGCGTCGAGATGCCGTGGCCATACTCATGCGCGATGATGCCGTTGTCGAAGTCACCGTCGAAGATGTCGGTCACCACGCCGGTGCCGTCGTTGATCGAGGCAGTGACCGGCCCGAGTGGCAGGTAGGCCTTGATGGAATCACCGTCGGCCATCGAGATCATGATGGCGGGGATGACGATGCTGCCGGACGAGCCGCCCATCTGGGTCGGCGGGCCGGGCAAGTTGCTCACCACGATGACGGCAATGGCGCCGGCATCCTGGGCTGCCTGGACCTTTGCCACAAACGTGCAATTGCCCCGGTCGACGAGGGCGATGCGACCGGCGAGTTGCGCTGCGTTAACGATTGGCTGGCATCCGTCATGGACTGGTTCGCTACTATCTTCCACCAACACGATCTCGCCGGTCAGCGGCACGTCGGGCAGCGGGGCGCCAAAGGTAGCCGCGGTGGCAATGTAATCGCCGGCAATCGAATCCGGGGCATGGATCACCAGGTATTTGGAGGGCACGGTATTTTGCCAGAGGTACATTTGCATCCGGGGATTGCCGCCATCCGGGGGCGTACCGAAATTCGCGTTGTTGAGGCCGCCGCCGTCCTGCGCTTCCGCGAGTACGTAATCGCCTTCGATACCCCCGAGTTGGTAATTATTGGCCTGGAAATTACCGCTCACTTCGTCGAACCCGTACTGGTACCAGATGTCGTGCATCATGTTGTTCATGTAGAACAGGTTGGTGATCGCGGCCGATTCATAACCGACCGGATCGAGGAGCGGGTTGTACGGGAAATTGAATTCCAGCGCCGCACCGCCGTCCGGGCTGAAACCGGGGAAATTGTCGTTGTCGCGATCCTCGTAGGCATGCACGTTGTTGCCCTGGGTGATGGTAAACTCAGCGCCGTCGGCGCCGTCCACGTCGTGCCAGCCATATGGCGATGCGATCGGGTCGGACGGATCCGGGACGAGGGCCAGCGGGCCGTGATTGGGACTTTCCGCAGGGAGCGGCACGACGTTGTAGGTGCCGATGCCAAGGGCCGGCAAAGCAGCCGGCACCGCAGGCGCTTGAACTGTGCATGCGGACGTATGTGTGTGGCGGGCAAACGGCGACTGCTCGAAACTGCAGCGGACGACAAGGTCCTGTTGGCCCGCGAGGCTGCCGTCTGTCGCATCCACCTGGACTGACCACCAGTGCTCGCCATCCTTCGTCATGATAAACATGTCCCAGACGAGTTTGACCTGGCCGTCATCCATGGCGCGATACATCAGGTTGACCGGGATGTCCTTTTGGGAAATGCCGGCGTCATTGAACTTGTATTCGATCGGGGAGATGGCCTCGACCATTGTCAGCGCACGGGGAGCGGGAAGGGCGAGATG
Organism: uncultured Saprospiraceae bacterium; assembly: GCA_964391045.1. Classification (GTDB taxonomy): domain Bacteria; phylum Bacteroidota; class Bacteroidia; order Chitinophagales; family Saprospiraceae; genus Opimibacter. Next base: position 3,580 of record CAYMLN010000005.1, on the reverse strand, counting down.
GCGGGCCGCGGCGGCCACACCTTCTGCCGGTGTGAGCGCGGGCTGTTGCGTCCTCGCCTTGTCGGACAATCCACCGATCAGGCGATTTCCGAAGTGGACGACCTGTCCGTCCCGGATCGCTGCGTTGGCCACGCCGTTGGCCACCGGGATGCCCTTGTGGCGTTGGCGCAGGTATACATAGGTCACGCCGCTCTGCCTGGAGGTGTGACTGTCTGTGATCTCCAGGTCGGCGATGTCGACCTGTGTCAACCCAAGCTTGGCGCTCCGGGCGTCGAGATATTGCTGCGTGACGACCATCGGGTCCTGCGCGGACAGCGTCATGGCAGACGTCAGGAGCAGGAAAACGACAAGGCTTGGGATTGCGGTTGCGCGAAGTGACAGCCGCCAGCGGAATGAGCGTAAGGACATACAGGAATCTGGTTTGCGAAAAAGAGCCTTGCGGCCCGGGCTTAAAGATGCAAAAAGGCGTAATGCACAACCGCTGGAATGCGGTGTTTGTTCCGCGGCGGACACTTGCCGACCGGAAAAAATCCCGCCTGGAAAAAAAAGTTGCGCGGCATCATCCCCATATCGTAATATTGCGATAAATACCCTCCTTGCCGATGGGCGCAACCAAGACCGAAGAATTCACCGCCGCCGATAACCAGCTGGCCCGCTACGCGAAGGCGCTCTCCCACCCCGCCCGGGTGGCGATCCTCAACGTGCTCATCCGCCGCCAGGCCTGCATCTGCGGGGACATCGTCGATGAGCTGCCCTTGTCGCAAAGCACCGTGTCCCAGCACCTCAAGGAACTCAAGGAAGCCGGTTTGATCAAAGGCGACGTCGACGGCCCGCGGGTCTGCTATTGCATCGATGAAAAGCCCTGGGCCATGGCGCAACAAGTCCTGGGCGATTTCTTCAGTCGGTACGACCCGTCGAAGGTCTGTTGCTAAAATTTTTTGCAAAAAATGATCGGCATTTTACGATAGAATTATTCACCCTACAACCCTACCCTTCATGGAAAACGCAGATACCCTGAAATCCCTCGTTCGCGAGAAGTACACCGAGATCGCCCGCCAGGACAAGGCGACCAACCAATCCTCCTGCTGCGGTTCGGGCTGCTGCTCGACCGAGGTGTACAACATCATGAGTGACGACTACACGACGCTCGACGGTTACCAGCCCGACGCCGACCTCGGCCTGGGGTGTGGACTGCCGACACAATTCGCGCAGATCAAGACCGGCGATGTCGTCATCGACCTCGGCAGCGGCGCGGGCAACGACTGCTTTGTCGCGCGGGCGGAGACCGGCGAGACGGGCAAGGTCATCGGCATCGACTTCACGCCGGCCATGATCGAGAAAGCCCGGGAGAATGCCGACAAGCTCGGCTTTCACAACGTTGAATTCCGCCAGGGCGATATCGAGGACATCCCGGTCGGCGGCAATCGCGCCGATGTGGTCGTGAGCAACTGCGTCCTCAACCTCGTGCCGGACAAGGCCGCCGTGTTTCGCGAGATCTTCCGCGTGCTCAAGCCCGGCGGGCACTTCAGCATCTCCGACATCGTCCTCGTGGGCGAGCTGCCCGATGCGCTGCGCCATGACGCCGAGATGTACGCGGGCTGCGTGGCCGGCGCCATCCAGAAGGCCGACTACCTCGCCATGATCGATGCGGCCGGATTCGTCAACACGGTCCTGCAGAAGGAGAAGCCCATCACGATTCCCGACGATATCCTCGGCCATTACATGGATGTCGATGCGCGCGCGGCCTTCAACACCGGCGGAACGGGCATCTACAGCATCACCGTGTATGCGGAGAAGCCCGCCGCCAAGCCCTGTTGCGCACCGGGTTGCTGCGACTGATCCAAACGCTCACCTTCTCATGACCGACATCGCCACGTCCGCCGCCCCGAAGAAGCTGGGATTCCTCGATCGTTATCTCACGCTGTGGATCTTCCTGGCGATGGCGGCGGGCGTGGGCCTCGGGGTCTTCATTCCATCCTTCGCCAAAACGATCGAGTCCGCCTCGGCCGGGACGACGAACATCCCGATCGCCATCGGCCTGATCCTGATGATGTATCCGCCCTTCGCGAAAGTGAAGTACGAGCATCTGCCGCATGTCTTCCGCAACACCCGGATCCTGGGCGTCTCGCTGCTGCTCAACTGGATCATCGGGCCGATCCTCATGTTCGTCCTCGCCATCCTCTTCCTGCCCGACCATCCCAACTACATGGCCGGCCTGATCCTCATCGGCCTGGCCCGCTGCATCGCCATGGTCATCGTATGGAACGAACTCGCCGGCGGCAACCGCGAGTATGCGGCAGGACTTGTCGCCCTCAACAGCATCTTCCAGGTGCTGATGTTCAGCGTCTACGCCTACGTTTTCCTCACCGTGCTGCCGCCGGTCTTCGGCCTGCGCGGCGCCACGGTCGACATCACCATCGGCGAGATCGCGCAGAGCGTGGCCATCTACCTGGGCCTGCCGTTCGCCGCAGGCTTCATTACACGCTATGTCCTGCGCCGTTGGAAAGGCGACGCGTGGTACGCGGACACGTTCATCCCCGCGATCTCCCCGATCACGCTCATCGCGCTGCTCTTCACCATCGTGGTCATGTTCAGCCTGAAAGGCGAACTCATCGTGGAGATCCCGGGGGACGTCGTGCGCATCGCGATCCCGCTGCTCCTCTACTTCGTCATCATGTTTTTCGTGAGCTTCCTCATCGGCCGGCGGATGGGCGCGGACTACACGACGAATGCCGCGATCTCCTTCACCGCGGCGGGCAACAACTTCGAGCTCGCCATCGCCGTGGCCATCGCGGTGTTCGGCCTCGGCAGCGGCCAGGCCTTCGCCGGCGTGATCGGCCCGCTCGTGGAAGTGCCCGCACTTATCGCCCTGGTCCACGTGGCGTACCGCCTCCGCGACAAATACTACACGCCCGCACCTCGAACGTAAACCTAATCACTGATGCGCATCGCCCTCTTCTCCGACATCCATGCCAACCTCCCGGCGCTCGATGCTTGTCTCGCCACCATCGATGCATTGGCGCCCGATGCCGTCTATTGTCTCGGCGACCTCGTGGGATACAATGTTTGGCCCAACGAAGTCATCCGCGAGATTCGCCGTCGCGGCATTCCGACCATTACCGGAAACTATGACCTCGGCATCGGCATCGCCGGCGACGATTGCGGCTGCGCCTACAAGACCGATGCGGAAAAGGCGATGGGCCAGCAGTCGATCGCCTTCACCAACGCGATCATCGAACCTTCCGAACGCGCCTACCTCCGCACCCTGCCCGCCCATATCCGCCTCACGTTCACCCACGGCGGCAAACCCCTCCAACTCCTCCTTGTGCACGGCAGCCCCCGCAAGGTGAACGAATACCTCTTCGAAGACCGCGACGAGAAAAGCCTCTTGCGCATCCTCCAACAGGCCGATGCGGACATCCTGTGCTTCGGCCACACGCACAAGCCCTACCATCGCGTACTCCATGAAGAAACCGAAACCGGCGTCAGGTATCGGCATGCGATCAACACCGGCTCGGTCGGCAAAGTTTTCATCTACCTCGTACCAATTCGTGCAGCACACGCCAAACGATCCTGAGTA
>CAYMLN010000004.1:3614-20584 GCA_964391045.1 uncultured Saprospiraceae bacterium | reverse complement strand
GACCAATTCCCAGCGCTGGAGTTCGTCCTCGGTGACGCGATCGCCGACGACAATATAGAATTGGCTCCCGGAGGAGCGCTTTTCCGGATTCGGTAGGCGGGCCGCAGCCAGGACCCCGCGCAGGTGCGGGGAGCCCACTTCCGCGTCGATCTCGTAGCCCGGGCCTCCGCTGCCGAGGGGCACGCCTGCCGCGGCATTGCGGCTCGACGGGTCACCGCTCTGGATCATGAACTTGTCGATGACCCGGTGGAAGAGCAGGTCGTTGTAGAAGCCTTCCCGCACGAGCTTGACGAAGTTGTCCCGGTGCTTCGGCGTGGAATTGTAGAGTTCGATCGTAACGTCGCCGTACGGCGTCGTGATGACGGCCTTGTAGACCTTCTCCTTCCCCTTGCAGGCGGCCAGGCCTGCGACCAGGACCAGGCAGATGTACAGGAGCGATTTGATCTTCATGATGCGGGCCAGCTTAGGATTTCTCCGGATCGGAGAGCAAAGGTGCAAAATACTCGACGACTTTTTGGCGCAGCAGCCGCTCCTGGGCCGGCAGGCCCTTCACGTCCAGCGGGGCGAGCTGGCGCCAGTGCGGCCATCCGTCGGCATCGAGGCCTTCGAACGCGAAATACCCCTCCTCGGCCAGCAGGTGGCAGACGGCCACGTGCATCAAGTCCTGCTTTTCTTCCTTCGTAAACTTCTCCTGCGCCTTTCCCACTTCCTGCATGCCCACGAGGAACAATACGGCATTCAAATCCGGCAACTCCTTCCGGTCGAACCGGTCCTTGAGCCAGTGGCGCACGCGAAGCCATTCGAAGTCGAGCTGCCAGTCTTCCATGGCGGCAAATATAGTCCTGCCGGGACCGGGCAGGCACACAATATCACCTAAAAGGATGACGCGCGTCCGCCAGCCCTTCGGGACCTTTGGCCAACACAGTGGCTTCATGCCGGGCTTTGTTTAATTTGACAGGGATGAAACGCTTGTTCCTCTTTTGGCTAGGCCTTGTCTCGGGATGGTGGGGACCGGCCGTGCACGCATTGGCTCAACCCGCGAATACGGATTCGCTCCGGAATGTCATCCGATCGGCCGCCAGCGTCGAAGACCGGGCCCGGGCGGCGATCGCGCTTGGTGCGGCCCTCCGGATGCGAAATCCGGACTCCGCTGCCGTGTATTTCGAGCGCGCGTTAGCGCTCGCCGAAGCTTCTTCCAACGACTCGCTCGAGTTTGCCGCCTGCCAGCGGCTCGCCTTGATCAAAGGAATCCAGGGCGACGAGCAAGCGGCCATCGCCTATACCCGGAAGGCCATTGCTCACGGCCTGGACGCCAATGTCGGCGATGAGGTCCTCCGCCTTTATGCCAACCTCGGCAAGAAACTGCTTGACCTGCAGGGGGACTTTGATTCCGCCACCTATTATCTCCAACTTTCCATCAACGGATATCGAAAAACCAGGGACGCCTTCAACATTTGGTATCCGCTCCACATCCTGGGCATGGCGCATGCGGACCTGGGCGATTGGTCCGACAGCAAATCCTATTTCATGCAGGCCCTGGACGCCATACGGACGAACCCGGCCTCCTCCGACTATGCCTACCTGCTCTATGTGACCATGGACTTCGCCGAGCGCATGAACGACCTGCCGTTCTATGCGACAACGCGGGAAGCGTACCTGGTCAACCGGAAGAACAAGGGGAAACCCATCCTCGACGCCAACCATAGCTTCCTGAAAGGGGTGAACGAGACCCCGGCCGAGGTTCGACAGCGCACCCGAAAATTCCTGCCCGTGCACCTGAAGCAAAAGGAGCCCTTCGGTGCGTGCGAGTCCTATTACGTCATCGGCAACACGTATCTCGCCGAGGCCAATTACGACAAGGCCCTGTCGGCCTTCGACAGCATGAAGATCTTCGTGGACGAACTCGCCGTCCCGATGCTGAGCTACAATTACCACGACGCCGTGCTTCGCGTCCATCGGGCCGCCGGTCGCGCGGCACTGGCGTTGCCGCATGCGGATACCCTGCTGGCGCTCCGGGACTCGATCCTCAACATGGAAAAGCAGACCCTTGCCCAGGAGCTGAATATCAAGTACCAGACGGCAGAAAAGGAGAAAACGCTCGCGGAGCAAACGCTGCTGCTGGACAGGGTGCAAAACCGCCAGCGCCTGCTCACGGTGGGGCTTATCAGCGTATCGGCCATCCTGCTCCTCACGATCCTCGCCTTGCAGGCCAAGCGTCGGTACTCGCGCAATCTGGAGGAGAAGAACCGCATCATCGACGAGGCGCTGACGGAGAAGGATACGCTGCTCCGCGAGATCCACCACCGCGTTAAGAACAACCTGCAGATGATCTCCGCCCTGCTCTATCTCCACGGCAAGTCGGCTGAAGATGCCTCCGCGCAGGCAGCCCTGATGGAAAGCCAGAACCGCGTCCAGTCAATGGCCATGATCCACCAGGACCTCTACATGGGCAAGAATCTCCTGGGCGTCAGCGTTCCGTCCTACCTCGACAAGTTGCTGGACCACCTCATCAATGCCTACAACATCGACCGGAGCAGGATCACCATTCACAAGGACATCCGCATCGAGAATCTCGACGTCGACACGGTGATCCCGCTGGCCCTCATCATCAACGAACTGCTGAGCAACGCGCTCAAGCACGCCTTTGCCGGCCCTGCATCCGGCGAGATCGGTATTCACCTGTACCAACACGCGGGCGACCTCGTCCTGGAGGTCCGTGACAGCGGGAAGGGAATGCCGCCGGGATTCGATCCCTCGTCCTCGTCCAATTTCGGCTTCAAACTCGTGCGCATCCTGGCGGAGCGACTTGGGGCCGAATTATCCGTCCGGTCGGACCAGGGCACACTCATCTCCCTGACCACCCCACTGCCCCGGGCGGCCTGACCCCATGGAATCGTACCGCATCCTCGTTGTCGAAGACGAAGCCCTCGTGGCCGCCATGATCCGCGAAGCGCTGAACGGCACGAAATTCAAGGTCGGGGCCGTGGCCTTCGACCGGCCGATGGCCGAGCGATACCTCGCGGCGGACCGCTTCGACGCGGCCCTGTTGGATATCAACCTCAACGGCCACTTCGACGGCATCGAGATCGGTCGCCTGATCCGCGACCAGTACCACATTCCGTTCCTGTATCTCACCGCCCATGCCGACGAGCAGACGCTCCACCAAGCCAAGGTGACCTTACCGAACGGATATGTCGTCAAGCCCTTTTCCGAACGCGACATCCGGGCCGGACTCGAGATCGCGCTGTACAACGCCGGCCGGAAGCACCAGCCGTCGGCCGACCTGACCCTGGTCAACCACCATTTGGCCGACCCGCTGTCCCCCCGCGAACTCGACGTTCTCCGCGGCATCTGCGACGGGCGATCAAACCAGCAGATCGCCGATGTGCTTTTCCTTTCCGTCAATACGGTCAAGACCCACATGACGCGGTTGTTCACGAAGCTGCAGGTCAGCTCGCGCACGGAGGCGATCGCCCGGGTCAACGAATGGCTCCGCTATTGAGGCGGCGGGGGAACGGTGTGCTTGCGACGACGACGCCGATACAGGATGACGATAAGCGTGATGAGGATCAGGAACGGCCACAGGCGCACGAGGCCGAGACAGAACTGGACGAAGACCGCCCAGCCGCCCGACAGCGACTCCTTCATGCGTTCCAGAAAGGAGATTGACGTATCCGGCCGGTACACATACGGCTTCCGCTGCATGATGGTCACTTCCAGCGTACTCATGGCCACTTGCCCGGCCAGGTAATTGCGCCGCGCGGTGACGGACTCCAACTCTTCTTCCAATTGCCGGATCTGCTCACGAACACGGAGCGCATCATCGATCGTCCGGGTCTCCTTGAGCAGCGCACGATACTGGTCCAGGTATGCTCGCTTGTTGGCCATGCGGGTCTCCAGGTCGATGTACTCCGCCGTGACGTCCTGGGCCTGGATGGACTTCTGTTCCACTTCGCCGAGGCCCGCTTCCAGCGCCGCCACGAGCGAGTCCAGGCGACCGGCCGGGACACGGAGCTGCAGCGTGTACCGGATCTCGTAGTCGGTGTTGGAGAGATACTCCTGTTGCACCTCCGCCCCGAACCGTTCCCTGATACGGTCGAGTTCGCCGCGGGCGGCCGTGGCATCACGGCTCACGAAGGAGATCTGTCCGTGCCGGATGACCTTGGGGGACATGCCTTCATCCGCCGGAGTCCCGGGATCCGATGAACCGGGAGCCTCAGCCATCTTGTCCGTATAGGCCATCGTCGGGGGTTCACCCGATCCGCCGCCCTGGCAGGCGAGCATCCAGCCGAGGAAGGCAAGGGAATACAAGGCGTTCTTCATGGTTGACGGTATTTGTGCGCTGTGTCGCGTCGGATAGGAACAGGCCTAAGATAAGGTACGCATCCGCTCTTATAGTGTCCGGTGTAGAAAGGTTGTCGACCGGGATCCCCGGTATTCAGTTTATCGAGGTTTATCCAAGTTTATCAGGTTTATGAGGTTTATCAGGTTTAACCGAGGCATTCCAGATGTATCCAAAGACCGCATGATTCGCCGAGCATGCTTAAACCTTGATAAACTTGGATAAACCTGATAAACCCCTCCTACCCCCTTGTGTATCCTAAATCACCAACCCCCAAAACCCTCCATTTCATACCTTTGCGGCTCACTAATCCGTCCCCAGATGAAATTCGGCGTCGTCGTCTTCCCGGGTTCCAATTGCGACCATGACATGCTCCACGTGCTCGGCACCGTCCTCGGCGCCGACGTCCGCGCCCTGTGGCACAAGGACACCGCGCTGGACGGGTTTACCCCCGACGACTGCATCATCCTGCCGGGCGGCTTTTCCTACGGGGATTATCTCCGTGCGGGCGCCATCGCCCGGTATTCGCCGATCATGCAGGCCGTGGTCGCATTCGCCGGCCGCGGCGGGAAGGTCTTCGGCATTTGCAACGGGTTCCAGATCCTCTGCGAATCCCACCTCCTGCCGGGTGCGCTGGTGCGCAACCAAGACCAGAAGTTCATCTCGAAGAATGTCCTCCTTCGGGTCGAGACCAACAAGACCTTACTGACCCGGGAATGCACTGTGGGCCAGATCCTCAAGATGCCGGTCGCCCATGCCGAGGGCCGCTACATCGCGGACGAGGCAACCCTCCGGCAACTGCAGGACAACGACCAGATCCTGTTCAAGTACGTCAACGCGGCAGGCGAACCCATGAGCGAGAACGGATCGACGCTTGACATCGCGGGGATCTGCAACGCCGGGCGCAACGTCTTCGGCATGATGCCCCACCCGGAACGCGCGTCCGAGGCCGTCCTCGGTAATACCGACGGGCTGGCCCTGTTCCAGTCGCTCGCCGGCGCAGCCCTTGCGGCCGCACGTTAACATCCTGCACCTCCGTCCGTTAAGGATATATTAATCCAGGAACGGCCCTTTCGCGAAGCCCTAATTTTGCCTGATATGTCAAACCCTCACTCCGGTATGCGCACGATCCTCCTCGCCCTCGCGTTCGCCCTGGCCCTGCCGCTCTCCGCCCAGATCTACAATCCGGTCAAGTGGACGATCACGCTCACGCCCGGACCCGACGGCGATCATGTGTTCCTCGCCAAGGCCACGATCGAAAAGGGCTGGTGGGTTTACTCGCAGCATCTCGAGAGCGAAGACGGGCCGATCGCGACGACGGTCAATTTCGATCCGGGCAGCCATTACAAGCTCGTCGGCGCCAACAAGGAATCGGCCAACGTGAAGAAGGTCTTCGACAAGGTGTTCGAGATGCAGGTGAGCAAGTTTGCGGAATACTACACGATCGAACAGAAGATCAAGGTCACGGACCCGTCGAAGCCGATTACCGGCTATGTCAATTTCATGACCTGCAATGACGAGCGCTGCCTCCCGCCGACGGATGTCGAATTCAGCCTGACGGCCACGCCGGCTGCCGGAACGAAAGGCAAGGCGTCCGAAGCCCCGGCCGACGGCAAGGCAACGGAACCCAAGAAAACGGAGCCGACCCCGGAAAAAAAAAAGGATGATGCCCTGAGCGGCGATGCCGGAGGACTCGAGTCCCCCTCCGCCTTCGGCGACGCGCCAGTCACCTCCACGGCCCCGGCTGCCGGCAGCGGCGTACTCCGGCCCGTCAAGTGGGCCTTCTCCAGCGAGAAGACCGGCGAAGGCGCTTACCGGGTCATCGCCACGGCCACGATCGACGAGGGCTGGCACATCTACGGCCCGGGCGAACACGTGGAGGATGGCCCCATCCCGACCTCGCTGACCATTGCGGACAACCAGCCGTTTTCACCCTCCGGAAAAGTCACCGTTGAAAGCGCAGGCCGTGTCGAGGGCTATGACAAGTACTTCGACATGAACGTGGTGAAGTTCAAGCACGAGGCCCGCTTCATCCTTGCCGGAACAGCGGCGACCACAGGCATCATACGCGGGGCGGTGGAGTTCATGGCCTGCGACGCGACGAAATGCCTCGCGCCGGAGTACATCGAATTTGACATCGACCTGGCGACGGGTCTTCCCGTGGTCGCAGAAGCCGGTGCGTCCGGCCCGGCGATCGATGCCGCAGGCATGGTCGACCACACCATCCCCTCGATCAAGACGTCCTTCGAGAATCCGGTCAGCGATTGCGGCCAGGCGGCCGGCAAGAAAGGCACCGGCCTGTTGTGGATGTTCGTCTTCGGCGTCATCAACGGCCTGCTGGCGCTCCTGACGCCCTGCGTATTCCCCATGATCCCGCTGACGGTGAGTTTCTTCACCAAGGATTCGAAGCGGAAGGGTTGGCAAAACGGCCTCTGGTATGGCGCGTCGATCATCCTGATCTACGTCGTCCTCGGCTTGCTGGTCACCGTCCTCTTCGGCGCGGGTTCGCTCAACGAACTGTCGACGAACCCGATCGCCAACACGATCTTCTTCATCATCTTCATCGTCTTCGCGCTTTCGTTCTTCGGCTTCTACGAGATCACGCTGCCCAGCAGCTGGAGCAACAAGAGCGACGCAATGGCCGACAAGGGCGGCCTCATCGGCATCTTCTTCATGGCGGCCACCCTGGCGATCGTCTCCTTTTCCTGCACGGGTCCGCTCATCGGCACCGCGTTGGTGGAGGCCTCCTCGAAAGGCTTCCTGGGCCCGCTGGTCGTGATGTTCGGCTTCTCCTTCGCACTGGCCGTCCCGTTCGGCCTGTTCGCCGCCTTCCCGGCATGGCTCAACTCCCTGCCCAAGTCCGGCGGCTGGATGAACTCCGTGAAAGTATTGCTCGGCTTCGCCGAACTCGCCCTCGCCCTGAAGTTCCTTTCCGTCGCCGACATGACGGCGCATTGGGGCTTCCTCCGGTATGAACTCTTCATCGGCCTGTGGGTGCTCATCGCGTTCGGCATGGCGGCCTACATGTTCGGCTGGATCCGCTTCCCGCACGACTCACCCGATCGCCGCATCACGCCGCCCGTCGGTTTGCTCGGCCTGGCTTTCACCGCATTGGGGTTCTACCTCGCCAGCGGCCTGATGCCCAGCGCGCGCACAGGCACGTATAACGCGCTGAGCCTGATGAGCGGCCTGGCGCCGCCGGCCCACTACAACTTTTTCATGCCTACGGCCGAGGTCGACCCTGCCCTGAAGAGCGCGTACGCCTCCGTCGGCAAATGCGCCAACAATCTCGACTGCTTCCACGACTTCTACGAGGGCCTCGCCTACGCAAAGCAGGAGAACAAGCCGATCCTGCTCGACTTCACAGGGTACGGTTGCGTCAACTGCCGCAAGACCGAGGAGCACATCTGGGTCCGCGACGAGATCCGCAATAAGATCAGCAATGAGTTCGTCCTGATCTCCCTCTACGTCGACGACAAGGAAGAACTGGAAACACAACTCAAGTCGGCCGTGACGTCCAATCGCCTCCGGACCGTCGGCCAGAAGTGGACGGATTTCCAGATCGCCAACTTCAACCAAAACTCCCAGCCCCTCTACGTGATCATGTCGCCCGACCAGCAGGTCCTCACGCAGCCGCGCGGCTACGACCCGGACGTCAAGGGCTACAACGACTTCCTGGAGTGCGGCCTCAGCACGTTCCGGGCCATGGGCACACCTTCCATCGGCGCGGCCCGGTAAACCCGGATCGTCAATCCTGGAACGAAAAGCGCCGCAGGGACATCAAGATCCTGCGGCGCTTTTCATATATGGCGCGGATGGCCCGGGGGCTACCCGGCATTCTCGATCGTGAAGTATCGGACCATCGACTGGATGTCGCGGTCAGCCTTGGCCTTATGGGCGAGCTTGAAGAAGATCTTGTGCGCATCGAAATCCTCGGGCAGCACATCCTCCAGCACGTGCATGGCGTCCTTCTTGTCCCCTTTCCGGTAAAGGCAGGCGGCGCGGCAGTACGAGAGGCGGGAGCCGACCGTGTACTCCTCGGCCTCATCCAGGATGTCGAGGGCGCGGTCGAGCTTGTTGCGCCGGAGGAGGAACTTGACATAGGCCAGCCAATAGGCCTCGTCTTCCGGTCCGCTCTCGACGGACTTGTGATAATAGAAATCGGCCTTGCCGAACTGCTTGGTCTTCTCGTAGCAATATGCGAGCTCGGCGTAGTATTCCTCGCGGCGGTCATCGAGCCGGATGGCCTTGATCAGGGAACTGATCGCGTTCATGTACTGGCCCTCCCGGGCATAGCAGATGCCGAGCAGGTAATACACGTCGTCGATGTACTGGTCCAGCTTGAGCGCCTCAATGAGGCACTCCTTGGCCAACGCATACTTGCGCATCTTGAGCATGACCTCCGCCGCCGGCACGAGGTATTCCTGCTGGTGCCCGAAGCGCTGCAACAGGTCCTGGTAAATGGCCAGGGCCTTGCCGTAGTCCTTCATCTGCGTGCAGAGCTCGGCGCAGTCGAGGTACCCGCTCTTGAAATCGGGCTGGACGATAAAGCTGTACTCGAGGGCCCGGATGGCATTCAGGTAGTCGCCCTCGCCGTTGTAGGCGTGGCCGAGGTTGTACCAGGCCAGGTGATTGTAGGCGTCCTGGTCGAGCAGGCGATGATGGAAGTCGATGCTCTCCTTGTAGAGCCGCGACCATTCCACGCAAAGCCAGAGGTGCTCGAGGGCCTCCTCGTTCTTCGGGTCGATGGTCAGGACCTCCCGAAGCTTCTGGTACATGCGTTCGTATTCGCGCATGCACTCGTAGATGTAGGCTTCCGCCAGGTAGAGGTCGACGCAGGACTTGAGGGTCATCTGGTCGCTGCAGCTGTCCACCAGGGTAAACGCGCGCTCGTAATCGCCGAGCTGAGCGGTGACCTTGATCTTCATGAGCTGGAGCTCCGTGTGCCGGGGATAGAGATTGAGGGCGAGGTCGAGCGTTTCGTCGGCTTCCTTATACTCCTCCTCATCCATCAGGATGCGGCTCTTGATCACGTAAAACTCCGGATGATGGCTGGAAAACTGGAGGGCGTAATCGAGCGCCTCGAGCGCCTTCTCCGTGAGGGACGCGGAGAGATAGTGATCGATAAGTTGCAGGAAATCCTTTTCATCCCAGTGGACGGCGCCACCGGTCAATATCATATGCTCGAACACGGAGACCAAATCGGCGTGCGCCAGGTTGGGATTCGTTCTGTACTCCATGTAGACGACTGAATGGGATTATAACAGGGCCTTGGTAAATATAACCAAAACGGGCTCAAACATACGATATCCATTGGGAAATGTGCCGCCGCGCACACGCGTCGCATCGCTTCCCGAGGGATTTGTAACGGGCTTATTGCTAAAGCCTTACAGCCCGTCCGGTTCATACAAGAAATTTCACTCATGGATAACGTTTTCACATCCACATCACTACAGTGAGCCCGTGCGGCGCACATGAAAAGAAAAAAAAATCAGCACCTGTTTGGAACGGCCTAGAAGCGTGTTCGTTACACCTATTCCCCCCTCAAAAAAAAATCGCGCCAAGCCCGGGAAAGCGTCCCGCTCCCACGTACTTCGCGCGATGCCGGCGTGCATGATCCGCACCTACCGCGGCGGCCTGCCTTCCTGCACGCGGCGAAGCAGCTCGCGGTTGAACTCCGCCTCCGCAGCCGGCAGCATGAGAATCTTGCGGGCGGGGAGGATGCTGCGCAACTTCGCCACAAGCTCCTTCCGAAGCTCAAGCTTGCGGTATTCCTGCTTGAGTTGCTCGTCAAGCAACCGCTCGGCGTCCGCATCCGACATCGTCGCGATGTCGGGGCGCGCCCAATCTTCGCGCATGTCTTTCATGGCCGCGCGATGCGCGTGGTAGACGGGCCAAAACTTCGCGGAGTCATCCGTCGTGAGGGCGAGCTTGCTGGTGATGAAGGCGACGCGTTGCGCTTCGATGCGCTCGCGGTTCGGACCCTGGCCCGGCGGCTGGGCCTTCGCGGAACCGGCAGCAGAGAAGAGGGCCACCAGCAGGATAAGGAAATAAGGATGTTTCATGTCGTCAAGGATTATCAGGTTCAGAACATGGATTCAAGATCATCGTCGGAAAGCACATCGAGCAATTCGTCCGGACTTAGCGTATCCGCTTCCGGCAGCCAACCCGACGCCGGAACAAGTACCGCCTGCTCGGGAATGAGGTCTCCGAATTCATCGATATGTTCCATCACATAGGCGTAGGCCTCATTGGCCGTGATGCCCGCCAATGGTTCCGGCGCAGGCTGCTCGGCCATGCGCCACCACATCACGGCGACGCCGGCGAGCATGGCGGCAACGGCGATGCTGAGCCTGCGCTGCCGGGCACGGCGCGCAAGCGCCATCTCCCGCGTCCATCGGGCGACAAGGTGGTCGGGCAGCTTGTCGAAATAATCCTGCGGCGGCACCGTCGCCGGCCGCTTCGGGAATCCCGCCGGCAGATCGTCGGGGCCGTCCGGGAGCAATGAGCGTTCGTCTGTCATGTCAATACACTTGTCGGGCCTTGAGGAAAGCTTCCACTTTCCGCACGGCATGATGAAAAGAGGCCTTCAGCGCACCTTCGGTCAGGTGCAGGAGGCCGGCCATCTCCTTATATGTCAGTTCGTCATAATAGCGCAGCCGGAAGACCCGCTGTTGCTGTTCGGGCAGTGCGCGCACCGCCTCCTCCAGTTGTGCGGCGACGCGGTCGCTGTCGACATACGCATCCGCATGCGGCTCCGGCAGCGTCGCATCCGCGTCGGCCACGGGCCAGCGCTTCCGCGCAGCATGGTAGTTGGCCGCTTCGTTGACCGCGATCCGGTACATCCAGGTGAAGAGCCCGGACCGGCCTTCGAACGTATGCAGGTGCCGGAAGACCTTCAGGAAGGTGTTCTGCAGGATGTCGTCCGCCTCGCCGTGCGCGCCCACCCGCTGCCGGATGACGGCGTACAACCGTTGCTGGTGCGCCGCCACCAGGGCCCGGAATGCGTCCTCCCGGGTCTCCGGCCGCGCGGCCAGCTGGAGTATGATCTCATCGCTCATCGGCATCGGTCAACATGGACTTGGACAACGGGATCGCCCGGAGGTTTAACGACGGGACAGGCATGTGCCGGACAAGTTATCTTTAAGGAATGAAATCCCTTTCGGCCCTTCTCCTCCGCCTGTTCGGCTGGCGCCTCGTCGACGAGATCCCGGACGACCTGCCGAAGTATATTGTGGCGGTCGCGCCCCACACGAGCTGGAAGGATTTCCCGCTGGGCCTCTTCGTCCGGTCGGCCCTCGGCCGCAAGATCGCCTACCTGGGCAAAAAAGAATTGTTCGACAGCCCCGTCGGCTTCTTCTTCCGGTGGACCGGCGGCTATCCGGTCGACCGAAAAGGCAAGACCGGCCTGGTCGACCAAGTGGCCGAACTCTTCCGCACACACGACACCTTCGCCATCGCGATCGCCCCGGAAGGCACGCGTAAGAAAGTGACCAACCTCAAGACCGGCTTCTACTTCATGGCCGTAAAAGCCGGCGTGCCGATCATCCCGTGCACGTTTGACTTCGGACAGAAGATCGTCCATTTCCACCCGCCCTTCCACCCCACCGGCGACGCGGACAAGGACCTCGACACATTGTGGGCGCTGTACAGCAGCGTGAAGGGCGCGAATCCGGAGAAGGGGCCTGCGGGGGTGAGAGAGTGAGAGAGTGAGAGAGTGAGACAGCGAGAGCGTGGGGCCTTGAGACTGATAAAGTAGTTGAGACGGCTGTGATGGTCGAAGTACGCGAATAAAAGCGGACTGATTTACCGCGAATTATTATCTCACTCTCTCACTTTCTCACTCTCTCACTGTCTCAAACTTTCAGTGCTGAAGCAGCGCCGCGAGCCGCTTGTCAAAGCTTCCCTCTTCCACCGGCATGCAGACCTTGTCGAACACAGCCTGGAGGTCTTCCGGGTGGGGCGCACTCTTGCCCTTCGCGATGTCGATATGGATGAGGTGAACCCACAGCAGGGACTTCAGCCGACGGTCAAGATCATACATGCGCATCTCGATGTGGATGAACTTGGGCGCGACCGCCACGAGCTGGCTTTGCAGGATCACCTGTTCCATCAGCAAGGCGGGCTTGACGTAGGCGACCTGGTTCTGGGAAACGACCCAGCCGAGGCCTGTCTTCCGGCTATAGGCGTAGATATCGAATCCGTAAGCATCGAGGACCTGGTCCTCGCGGGCATTGACGAAGTAATCGAGGTAGCGGCTGTTATTGAGATGGCCGTAGGGATCGCAGTCCTGGAAGCGGACGACGGCGCGGCTCTCCAGCACGGCGGGGCGGATGTCTTCGAGGGGACGCATACGGGCAAAGGTAGGCCGCGGTGGCGTACCTTTCCGGACCGCAAACGAACGTCACGCCATGCGTTACACGAAGGCCGAACAACAGGCGCTGTTTGACGCCACCAAGAACGCTCTCCAGCACCCTGACCTGCAGCACGGCACGGCCGCCGATCTCGGGCCGCTCGAGGACCTGGTGCGTTTCCACGAGTACCGCTACTACGTCCTCGACGACCCGCTCATCAGCGACTATGAGTATGACCAGTTGTACAAGTTGCTCGAGACACTCGAAACGGCCCATCCCGACAAGGCGTCGCCGGACTCCCCGACCCGCCGGGTATCCAGCGACCTCACGTCGGAATTCGCGACCGTGGCACACCTCACGCCGATGCTGTCGCTCGACAACTCCTACGACGCCGACGACCTGCGGAAGTTCGACACGCAGGTGCGCAAGCTGACCGGCGAGGACAAGATCGCGTATACGGTGGAACCTAAGTTTGACGGCGGCACCATCGCCCTCATCTACGAGAATGACCAACTCGTCCGCGCAGCAACGCGGGGCAACGGCGCCCAGGGCGAAGAGATCACGCTGCAGGCGCGTACGATCCGTTCCCTGCCGCTCGAGGCGGCCTTCTCCACCAAGGGCATTCACCGCGCCGAGCTGCGCGGGGAGGCCGTCATCGCGAAGACCCGGTTCAAGGCCATCAACAAATGGCGCGAAGACGAGGGCCTCACGCTGCTCGCCAACGCGCGCAACAGCGCGACCGGCGGCCTCCGGACCAAGGATCCCGCAGAGACGGCCCGCCGGCAACTCGATACATTCATCTTCCAGCTGGCTTACGCGGTCGACGCTGACGGCAACGACCTGATGCCGTCGATGAAGTCGCATCACGATTCGATCGACTTCCTCGGCAACATCGGGTTCAAGGTCTCGCGAGGCGAGAAGAAGCTATGCCATGGCATTGACGAGGTGATCCGGCAATGCGAACACTGGGCCGACATCCGGGACGATTTCGCTTACGAGATCGACGGCATGGTCATCAAGGTCGATGATTACGCGCTGCAAGTGCGGTGTGGTTACACGAGCCATCATCCTCGCTGGGCGATCGCGTTCAAGTTCCAGGCAAAACAGGCCACGACAAAGCTCCTCGACATCGAATACCAGATCGGCAAGATCGGCTCGATCACCCCGGTGGCCAAGGTGGAGCCCGTCGCCCTCGCCGGCGTTACGATCGCCTCGATCTCGCTGCACAACGAGGACTTCATCGCCGCGAAGGACATCCGCATCGGCGACCAGGTGCTCATCGAGCGCGCCGGCGACGTCATCCCCTACATCGTAAAGTCGCTGCCCGAACTCCGCACGGGACATGAGCGGAAAGTGCACTATCCCACGCATTGTCCGTCGTGCGGGACGGCCCTCGTGCGCGAGGAGGACGAGGCGGCCTGGCGCTGCCCCAACGCCGACTGCCCGGCCCAGGTGATCCAGCGGATGATCTTCCATGTCTCCAAAGACGCCATGGACATCGACGGGTTCGGCGAAAAGTACATCCGTCGCTTCTACGAGCTGGGCTGGCTGCGCAACCTGGCGGACATCTACCGGCTTGACTTCGACCGCATCGCCGAACTGGAAGGCTTCGGCCGCAAATCCGCGGACAAGCTGAATGCCTCGATCGAGAAGGCAAAGCGAAATCCCATCCATCGATTCCTGCACAGCCTGAGCATCCACCATCTCGGCCAACGGGCCTCAAAACTCATCGCCGAGCGGCTGGCCTACGTACCGGATCTCGCCCGATGGACGGCGGATGACTTCATGGCCATCAAGGACATCGGCCCCGTCGTCACGGAAAACGTCATGCGGTGGTTTGGCCGTCGGGACAACCTCGAGATGCTCGCGGAAATGGAAGCGTTAGGGGTGAACATGCGACAGACCGACGAGGACAAGCCGAAGGTCGCGGTGACCGACGGCCCGTTCTCAGGCAAGACGATCCTCTTCACGGGAACGCTGGCCATGGACCGGAAGGAAGCCCAGGCGATGGCGGAAGCCGCAGGCGCCCGCAACCTCAGCAGCGTGAGCGGCAACCTCAACATCCTGGTCGTCGGCGAAAATGCGGGATCGAAACTCGACAAGGCGCGCAAGTTGGGCACCGTCGAGATCCTCACCGAAGCGGAATTCCTGCAGCGATTGGACGGCGCCTGAGGGATCACGTGCCGGAGGGCACGCAGCGCGGCCAAGGCAAGCGTCCTTTTGCCGGGCCTATTCCGACTTGCTTGCCGCCGCGTTTTTATCCGAATAGAAGTGCCGGCTATGCAGGAGTGTCAGCTGTGCGGCCAGGATCCCGCCTTCGGATCGGGTAGACTCCTGGATCGTGAATTCGAAGATGTCGTCCAGGTTGACGTAGTGGCGCTCGGGCAACTGCGAGAAATGGAAGAAGATGTCGCGCCAGGACACCATGTCGATATCCAGGTACTTCATGAAGCCGTAGCCATCCTGCACGGAGTACACGAACCCCCGCGCACGGCAACCGATCGCACCCCAGTCTTCCGGCCGCTGTTCCGTGACCGGCAGGAGATTGGGAATGAGGAAACCCGAGACGTACTTGTCGGCCTCATGCATGAGATCCTTGCTGACAAACCGGAAGGCGATCACCTCCACGCGGATGCCCAGGCCCTGCGCAGCTTGCACCACGCGCTTGAAGTCGCCGTCGCCCGTGAGCAGGTAGATGGCGTCGAGGTTGCGTCCCTGGAGGAGGATGTCCACCGCCATGTCGAGGTCGGCGTTGGCCTTGCCCACGCGCTGGCCGTCCTCGTCCTCGTACCACCGGATGGCCTTTGTGATCACCTTGAAGCCGAAGCTCCGGACGACAGAGAGAAAGCCATTCATCCGGTCGCGGTACTCGTAGTCGGTACGCATTCGCGCCTCGTCGATCGACATGTAGGAACTGAGGCGAACGGGATCCCCGGTCATCGATACATATTCGCGGAGGACGTCATACCGGATGCCATAACCACCGGTCCGGCGGATGTTCTCCGCGTCGACAAAAACACCAATTTTCATAAGGGAAGAATTGAACGCTTGTTAATCGTTGTAAAAAATTAAGACAAACGAATGGCTCAACGAAGGAGCAATGGGATAAGCGAATATTACTCGTTACGTTCGGGCTGACGCCGCGCGTAACTGCCAGGTAAAAACAAATTCGGCCACGATCTCGCCCGATGCGTCTTGTACAGCGACGGGAAGATCGATGGTGGTGTCCGCCAAAGGTGTCAAATCTTGAAGATGCTGCCGGAGGACGTTGCCGGCCTCGCAAATATAGAAACTTTTACCCGTGACCTTCCGGTGGAATCGGCCGGACACCCCGGCCAGGATGAACTTACAGCCCATGCCCGACGCGTAAGCGTACACCAGCGCGCCTGAACACAACTCAGCCGCCATCCCCATGACCGCCCAGAACAGCGAACGGAATGGATTGCGCAACCAGTACCTATAGGGCAGCCGCACCCGGCAATGGCCCTCGTCGATGGACTCGATCACCAACCCCAGCGGAAACGCCATGGGCAGCGACCGCAACATCCACAACCGCAAGGCCCACCGGTTGCGGAACCGCTTAGCTAACCGGGTATCAAATTTTACGTCCTTCACGCGGGTTGATTCATCATTTGCTCATTGTTCACTGTTCATTGTTCACTGTTCATTGTTCAATGTTCATTGTTCAGTACCAGCGTATTTCACATTTCCCACAGAGACACAGATTTTACCACAGAGCCAACTATTAGCTTTTAGTTTTTAGTTCTTAGTACTTAGTTTTTCATCTGTTTGCGGATCGCCATCATCTCATCCCGATACCGCGCCGCCGTGATGAAGTCGAGCTCCTTGGCGGCATCCTTCATCTTCCGTTCCGTTTCCGCAAGCGTCTTCTCGAGTTGCTCGCGCGTCATGAGGCCGATGACGGGATCAGCGGCGAGTGTGGGTTCCGCGTCCATTTCCACATACGCCTTCTTGCCGCCTTCGCGGATGTCGAGGATCGACCGACGGGCGAGGATCTCTTCGCGCGTCTTCGAGAGCGTCTGCGGCGTGATGCCGTACTTCTCGTTATAGGCCATCTGGATCGTCCGGCGCCGGTTGGTCTCGTCGATGGTCTTTTGCATCGACTCCGTCACCTTGTCGGCATAGAAGATCACGAGGCCGTTCGCGTTCCGTGCGGCGCGGCCGGCGGTCTGCGTGAGCGAACGGTCGTTGCGCAGGAAGCCCTCCTTGTCGGCATCGAGGATGGCAACGAGGGATACCTCGGGCAAGTCTAG
>CAYMLN010000004.1:0-3604 GCA_964391045.1 uncultured Saprospiraceae bacterium | reverse complement strand
AGCCCCTCGCGAAGGAGGTTGACGCCGACGAGCACGTCGAAGTCGCCCAGCCGCAGGTCGCGCAGGATCTCGACGCGCTCCATCGTCTCGACCTCCGAGTGGATGTACTTGCACCGGATGTTGAGCTTGAGGAAATAGGCGCTGAGTTCTTCGGCCATGCGCTTGGTCAGCGTCGTCACGAGTACGCGCTCGTTCACGCGGATACGTTCGTTGACCTCGTCCAGCAGGTCGTCGATCTGGTTGAGGCTGGGCCGCACCTCGATCGGCGGATCGAGCAGTCCGGTGGGCCGGACGATCTGCTCGACGACCAGGCCCTCAGTCTGCTCAAGCTCGTAGTCCGCCGGCGTGGCGCTCACGTAGATCACCTGGCTGACGATCGACTCGAATTCCGGGAAACTCAGCGGACGGTTGTCCAGCGCCGAGGGGAGCCGGAAACCGTACTGCACGAGGTTCATCTTGCGTGCCCGGTCGCCGCCCCACATGCCGCGCAACTGCGGAATGGTCACGTGGCTCTCGTCGATGACCATCAGGTAGTCGTCCGGGAAATAGTCGAGCAGGCAGAACGGCCGCGTCCCCGGTTGCCGTCCGTCGAAGAAGCGGCTGTAGTTCTCGACCCCGGTGCAATACCCGAGCTCGCGGATCATCTCAAGGTCGAGCGTCGTCCGCTCATGGATCCGCCGCGCCTCGATGATCCGGTTCTCACGCGTGAAATATTCCTCCTGCTTGAACAGCTCATCCTCGATCTCCCGGATGATCGTCTTCAGCCGGTCCTTCGGGGCCACGTAGAGGTTGGCCGGGAAGATCGCCGCGCTGGACAGCTTCTCCTGCCGCTGTCCGCTGTTGACGTCGATGATGTCGATGGTCTCGATCTCGTCGCCGTAGAAGCCGATGCGGTACCCGTAGTCGACATACGGCAGGGCGATGTCGACCGTGTCGCCACGCACGCGAAACTGTCCGCGGCCGAGCATGGTCTCCGTCCGGCTGTAGAGCGCATCCACGAGCTTGTAGAGAAATCCGTTGCGCGACACCCGGTCGCCGACGGCAAGGCGGATGATCCCCGCCTTGTAATCGTCCGGATTGCCCATGCCGTAGATGCACGACACCGAGGCCACGACGATGATGTCCCGCCGGCCCGAAAGCAGCGAGGATGTGGCCCGCAGCCGGAGCTTGTCCACTTCCTGGTTGATCGAAAGGTCCTTCTCGATGTAGGTGTCCGACACCGAGATATAGGCCTCGGGCTGGTAATAGTCGTAATAGGAGACGAAATACTCCACGGCATTGTCCGGGAAAAAGTCCCGGAACTCGCCGTACAACTGCGCGGTCAGCGTCTTGTTGTGCGTGAGCACCAGCGTCGGCTTCTGCACCTCCTGGATGACATTCGCCACCGTGAAGGTCTTTCCCGATCCCGTCACCCCGAGCAGGACCTGGGCGCGCTGGTCTTCCCGGATTCCCCTGACGAGCTGGCGGATCGCCTCCGGCTGGTCGCCGGTGGGCTGGTATTTGGATTCGAGCTTGAAGGACATGACTTGTAAAGATAGGATAACGGATAACGGATAACGGATAACGGATAACGGTTAACGGTTAACGGTAAACGGATAACGGATAACGGTAAACGGATAACGGATAACGGATAACGGATAACGGTAAAGGGCAAAGGGAAAAAGGAAAGAGGAAAACGGATAACGGTAAACGGCAAAAGGCAAAGGGCAAAGGGCAAAGGGAAAAAGGAAAGAGGAGAGAGGCAAACGGATAACGGTAAACGGCAAAAGGATAACGGCAAAAGGTAAACGGATAACGGATAACGGCAAAGGGCGGAGGGTATGGAGTAGCGTGCATGGAGATACCACCAGGCTTGCCGTTCACCGTTCACCTTTTGCCGTTATCCTTTTGCCCTTCACCCTTTGCCCTTCACCTTTTGCCCTTCGCCCTTTGCCCTTTACCGTTATCCGTTTACCGTTATCCGTTTACCGTTATCCGTTTACCGTTTACCGTTCACCGTTAACCCTCTGCCTTCTATCTTTAGCCCCATGGCCAAGAACGCTCCCAAGAAGACAACCGCCGCCAAGCCCAAGGCGGCTCCGAAAGGCAATCCCTTCACCGGGCTGGACTTCGCGCCCGGATTCTGGCGCCGGCACTGGAAAGAGGCCGTCATCATCCCGGTCCTCGCCTTCGCCACGTATTGGATGTGCCTGCCCTACGGGTATGTCCTGGACGACCAGATCGTCATCACGGACAACAAGTTCACGCAGAAAGGGGTGGCGGGTATTTGGGAAATCCTGAGCACGGAGAGTTTCACCGGCTATTTCGGCGGCCAGAAGGATCTCGTCGCCGGGGCCCGCTACCGGCCGTTGTCGATCGTGACATTCGCCGTCGAACAATCCATCTTCGGCGACAATCCGTTTGTCCGCCACCTGGGCAACGTGCTGCTGTACGCGCTTTTCGGCCTCCTGCTCTTCCGGATCTTCGCATTGTTGCTCCGCGACAAGGACGGGACGCCGTGGTGGTTCGCCATCCCCTTCCTCGCCTCGGCCTTGTACATGCTGCATCCCGTGCATACGGAGGTAGTGGCCAACATCAAGGGCCGCGACGAGATCATGACATCGCTCGGCGCGTTCGGCGCGCTCTACTTCGCCCTCCGGTACCTGCCCTCGCGCAATGTCGTCTGGCTCGTCCTCAGCGGCATCGCCATGTTCCTCGGCCTGATGTCGAAGGAAAATGCGATCACGTTCCTCGCGGTGATACCCCTGACACTCTATGTCTTTACGCCGGCAAAGGCAAGGGACCACCTGGCCGTCCTGGCTCCATCCTTCATTGCGGCGGTGCTCTATCTCATCATCCGGACCAACGTCATCGGCTACTTCCTCGACAGCGGCAAGACGATCGACGACCTGATGAACGATCCCTTCATCGGCATGACGGGCGACCTGCGAATCGCGACGATCGTCTATACGCTCGGGCAATATCTCCGGCTCCTGGTGTTCCCGCACCCGCTGACGCACGACTACTACCCCTACCACATCCCGATCATGACCTTCGCGAAGCCGGGCACGCTCATCTCGCTGGCGCTCTACGCCGGCCTGGCTTATGTGTTCTTCACCCAGTGGAAAAAGAAGAACATCTACGTCTGGGCCATCGGCGTGTACGCGGCGACGCTGTCGATCGTGTCCAACTTCGTCTTCCCCGTCGGGACGTTCATGAACGAACGGTTCATCTTCCTGCCGTCCGTCGCCTTCTCGCTCGTCTGTGCCTGGTGGCTGGTCCGGTACGGCTGGCAGTCGGGCAAGCCGGCCCTCCGGTATGGCGCCCTCGCCCTCACTGTGCTGCTGGCCGGCGCCTATACGTTCAAGAACTACGTCCGCATCCCGGCCTGGAAGGACGCGCTCAGCCTCAACAGCCAGGCCGTATTGGTGTCGCCCAACAGTGCGCGCGCCAACTGCTTCATGTCCACCGCACTCTATGAGCTTTACCAGGCTGAAGAGGACCCCGTGGAAAAGGCCAGGCTGCTCGACGAGGCCGAATACTATGTCGACCGATCCCTCAAGATCTACCCCACATACCTGAGTGCAAACCAGATGAAGTCGGGCTATGTCGCGGCCCGGTACAT
>CAYMLN010000003.1:18543-20962 GCA_964391045.1 uncultured Saprospiraceae bacterium | reverse complement strand
CGGTGCCTGCAGTGCGCGATCGGGCTGCACCTTCTTCGACCCGACCAGCCCTGACCGCATACGCACGGGGCCGTTGCGGTCGTTATCTCCCGCAGGCAACCCGGGCACAAGGATGGTACCGCTTGGCTAAATACGCGCCTACTGTTAATTATTTGATTGAAAAATAGACATATAGATATATTTTTTTTACTTCATATAAATTTTGTTTCCTTTGTATCGTTTACCGAAAGTCAATCGTTCAAAACACTAACCATGCTCGGATTTTTCTTGCAAGTCGCCGCCGCCGACTCCACCGCCGTGGCGGTATCGGCCGGGGAGAGCCTCCGCCTGATCGACATCCTCTTCAAGGGCGGGGTGGTCATGATCCCGCTCATCCTGCTTTCCCTGATCTCGATCGCATTCATCATCAGCAAGTACCTCTTCATCCGCGAGCGCTCGAAGATGGATGCCAACCTCGTGCGCAACGTGCTCGACAAGATCTCACTCGGCCAGTTTGACAGCGCCAACCTCCTGTGCGACCAGGCGAACAGTTCGCTCGGCAACGTGATCAAGGCGGGCGTGTCGCAGATCGGCAAGCCGATCGAGTACATTGAGAAGGCCCTGACCGTGCAGACCAACATCGAGCTCAGCGAGATGGAGAGCAAGATGGGTTATGTCAGCATGGTGTCCGGTATCGCGCCTCGCCTCGGCTTCATCGGTACGATCCTCGGGGTCATCATGATCTTCTACAACATCTCGCTGTCCGAGGACATCGCCATCGGCACGATCTCTGCGGGTCTCTACCAGAAGATGGTGTCGTCCGCCACGGGCCTCATCGTCGGCGTCGTCGCCTTCATGGGCTACAACTACCTGTTGACGCTCATCGACAACTTCTCGCTGCACCTCCAGAAGGAAGTGCTTGAATTCATCAAGGGGCTGCAAAAACCCGCCAAGGCATGATGGAAGTCCGCCGCCGGAGGCCGTTCCACGACGAGGACGCGATGGCCGCCATGAATGACATCATGTTCTTCCTGATGTTGTTCTTCCTGATCATCGCGACCATGTCGAACGCGAACAT
This sequence comes from uncultured Saprospiraceae bacterium, assembly GCA_964391045.1. GTDB lineage: Bacteria > Bacteroidota > Bacteroidia > Chitinophagales > Saprospiraceae > Opimibacter. Next base: position 19,905 of record CAYMLN010000003.1, on the reverse strand, counting down.
CATCAAGATCCTCCTTCCGAAATCCGATACCACGGAGCGCATGGCCAAGCAGCCGTTGACGCTCACCGTCACTGAGGACCTTCGTTATTATGTCAACTCAAACGAAGTGTCGGCGAACCTCCTGGAGGGCGCGCTCAAGCAGGCCGTGGCCCGCAACCAGGACCCGACGGTCGTCCTCCGCATCGCGAAATCATTGACTGTCCAGGACCTCGTCGACGTGTTGTCGATCGCGGCGAAGCTGGAGTTGAAGATGGTGTTGTCGACGGAGAATTAGGCAGAGGGCAAACGGTAAACGGATAACGGATAACGGCGAACGGTAAACGGCCTGCGCAGGCAATGCTTCTGGATAATGGATGGAGGTCTGTCCAGCCTCCGCGATCTCTATTTCTCCATGCCAAAAATGGCAAACGTTGAACGGCGAACGGCATGGTGCATAGGGCAGAGCGCATAGCGGAACTCCGCGATCACCGTGCTATTGGCGGATCATTACAAAGGGTCAACATAGCAGCGGGGCTTGCCCCCGCGGATCAATTGTTTAGATTCCGTGAACTCCCTTCTTCCATGCCCAAAATGGCAAACGGTAAACGGTAAACGGTAAACGGCCTGCGCATGCAATGCTTCTGGACCATGGATGGTCAACATAGCAGCGGGGCTTGCCCCCTCGGATCAAATGAGCAGGCTCGGTGATCTCCGTGGTCTCTGGACGTAAAGGGGGCAAACGGCAAACGGTGAACGGCGAAAGGCCTTTCCAGACTATTCGACTGGAATCAAGTGGATATGGCCGGCAAGGCTCCGTGTGAGAAAAGGGAAAGCGATCTACACGGATAATTCCTTTCACCACAGATGACGCGGATTTTCCCAGATTATACACAGATTGAATTTGACCCGGCAAACAGGTATTGCCTGATCGAAGCGTATCTCCATTAATTCGTGGTTCTTCATTCGTTATTGCGTGCAGCTGCCCCGGGGTTCCATGGGCATCATACGTCCGTCAGGACGTAGATGGCCGGACACAGGGGTGAATCTGGCGACGACCCCGGGCGGAGACAGAGATGGGGCGGGCGTGGCGCTCCGTGAACTCCGTTCCTCCATGCAAATAATGGCAAACGGTCAACGGCGAACGGTAAACGGCCTGCGCAGGCAATGCTTCTGGACCATGGATGGTCAACATAGCAGCGGGGCTTGTGCCCCTGTGGATCAATTGTTTAGATTCCGTGAACTCCGTTTCTCCATGCGAAAAATGGTAAACGGTAAACGGCGAACGGCATGGTGCATAGGGCAGAGCGCATAGCGGAACTCCGCTATCTCCGTGCTATTGGCGGATCATTACAAAGGGTCAACATAGCAGCGGGGCTTGCCCCC
>CAYMLN010000003.1:0-18443 GCA_964391045.1 uncultured Saprospiraceae bacterium | reverse complement strand
CCGTGCTATTGGCGGATCATTACAAAGGGTCAACATAGCAGCGGGGCTTGCCCCCGCGGATCAATTGTTTAGAATCCGTGATCTCCGTTCCTCCATGCGAAAGGGGGGTAAACGGCAAAAGGCAAACGGCCGTTCAATAATGATTGACTGGAATCAAGTGGATGTTGCCGGCAAGGCGCGAGATTGTATGCTAAACTGTCTAAACCAGGCGACGTTGTTGTCGGCGAATCGCCTCCGCCTCCAGCTATGGCGATCAATGGGGACGCCGACAACGGCAAATGCTGGCGCTCAGTCGATCACTTCGTAGGCGATGAGGGGTTCCTGCTTGTTCTTGACGGTGATCTCGCCGACAGGCCTGCAGTTGAAGGATTCCCGGATCTGGGCGTAGGCTTCTTCGCGGATGAGGATCTGTCCGGGCTGGGCGGCGCCCTGGAGGCGCTGGGCCGTATTGACGGTGTCCCCGATGACGGTGTAATCGAGGCGGCGGAGACTTGCCGATCCGATATTTCCAGAGATCATCTCCCCCGGGTTGATGCCGATCGACACGCCGGGCTTGTATCCGCCATGAACGTCTTCGACGGGCAGTTCGCCGATGCGCTGGCGGACGGCCAGGCAGGCGTCGACGGCCCGGTCGAGGTGGTAGTCGCCGCGGAAGACGGCCATGATGGCGTCGCCGATAAACTTGTCGACGTAGCCGCCCTGGGCGATGATCTCGCGGACCATGACATCGAAATAGTTGTTGAGCAGCCTGACTACGACATCGGGCGGCGCGCTCTCGCTGATCTTCGTGAACCCGCAGATGTCGATGAAGGCCACTGTCGCGGTGATCGTCTCGTTGGCGGCGAGGTCGGACTCGAACTCGCGGCTGCCCATGAAGTTGAGGACGGTCTCGTCGACGTACATCCGGAGGATGTTGTTTTCCCGGATGGCGGCTATGGTCTCGCGCAGTTGATGCACGTAGGCCAGCGTCTTCTGCATGGTGACTTCGAGGTCCTCAAAGTTGATCGGCTTCGTGATGAAGTCGAATGCGCCGCGGTTCATCGCCGTGCGGATATTTTCCATGTCGCCGTATGCGGACACGATCACGGACTTCAGCAGCGTGTTTTGCTCGTTGAGCTTGTTGAGCAGCGTGAGGCCGTCCATCTCCGGCATGTTGATGTCGCTGAGCACGACGGCGACGTCAGGATGTTCCAACAGTCGCTCAAGGGCCAGGCGGCCGTTGCCCGCGAAGACGAACTCGTACTTGCGTTCCCGGATTTGCTGGCGGAACTTCTGCTTGATGAGGCTTTCCAGATCCGGCTCATCATCCACGACAAGGATCTTGGCCGTCATGACAGGAGGTTCAGTTTTTCCTTGAGCGTGGGAAAGTCCACGGGTTTCGTCAGGAAGTCGTCCGCGCCCAGCCGCATGGCGGCCTGGAAGTTCTCCTGATCGCCGTAGGCCGTGATCATCATGACGACCGGCGGCGGCTCCTTGTGTTCCGATTTGATCCTGCGCAGCAGGTCGAGTCCGCTCATGCCGGGCATGTTGATATCCGACAGGATCAGGACGGCTTCGTGCGGATTGGCCTCGAGATACCCGAGCGCTTCTTCGCCGGAGAAGGCAAAGGCGAAGCGAACGACCTGGTCGCGGATCTCCTTCCGGAACCGCTGCTCGAACAGGAGGCGAACATCCTGTTCATCGTCGACGACTAGTATGTTTTTCATTTGGGGTGGGATGAGCAAGGTAGGAAGATCGTGAATTTCGTGTACTCGCCGGGATCGGATTCGACCGTCATGCTTCCCTGGTGGCCTTTGGTGACGATGTCATAGCTCAGGCTCAGGCCAAGGCCCGTCCCCTGGCCAGTCGGTTTGGTCGTAAAGAAAGGTTGGAAGATCTTATCACGTATGGCTTCGGGGATGCCGGGGCCGTTGTCCGTCACCCGGATTTCAACGTTGGCGCCGGAAAGACAAGTTTGTAGTGTCACGGTTGGAACGTAGTCTTTATCGCACTGCCGCTGCTTTTCGGATACGGCGTAGAAGGCATTGTTGATCAGGTTGAGCAAGACCCGGCCGATATCCTGGGGCACGACATCGACCTTTGGTAATGCAGGATCCAGGTCGGCCGTAAAGGTTGCGTTGAACGTCTTGTCCTTTGCGCGCAGGCCGTGGTAGGCCAGGCGGAGATACTCGTCGGCGAGGAGGTTGAGGTCGGTGGACTCCTTCACGCCGGAGCTGGTCCGCGAGTGTTGGAGCATGCCCTTGACGATCCCATCCGCTCGCTTTCCGTGGTGCAGGATCTTGCCGAGGTTCTGACGGATATCATCCGCGACCGCGATGGCGTCCTCCACATTTCCCCGGCCGATCTCTTCCTTCAGTTCGTCGGCAAGCTCCTGGCTGACTTCGGCGAAGTTATTGACGAAGTTGAGCGGGTTCTGGATCTCGTGCGCGATACCGGCGGTGAGTTCGCCGAGGGAGGCCATCTTTTCCGATTGCACAAGTTGGACTTGCGCGGCTTTCAGGTCCTCGAGGGATTGCTGGAGGGCGTTTCTCGACTCCTCGACCGCTTTTCGTTTTTGCTCGAGTTCCTCGATCGTTTCTTCCAGGAGAATAGCCGTGGTTTTCTTGACCTTCTCCGTGCGGTCCAGCTTGAAATCGACGATGGCCCACTGTTTGTCGGCCTCTGCCAGGGCCTTGACGAGCAGGTCTTTTTCTTCAGGCCCGAGGTGGGGGCTCTGGCTGATCAGGTCATGGATTCGTGTCAAGTAGGTGTTCATCTATCCTTCCTTGAGTGTTGCGCGGCAGGTGATAAGGTGGATCCGGAAAGGGGGAGGCGGATGTAAGGCATAGGTCGGCCTGAAGGCTGCGGTAATAGTTTCGGCCAATGCGGATGTTAACTCGGCAACAGACTTTCCTTTTATTGATTTTGCTTTCATTGCCAAAGTAGGTGTGTTCAGGACTGGTTTTCTTTCAATGCTACCCAGCTTACCGTTGTTCCCTGGAATTCACAGCGGCCTCCATCCAATTTTCCGAATTCACCCAATGAGAAATAGCCGATCATGGGCTTGCCCCAGGTGGATGCCAGCCCTTCGATTTCTGTGGAGATCATTGGGCCGAACGTCCCTAATCTTCCAACGCATGAAAAAACCATCAACACATCGGCATCCGGCATTTCCTTTTCTTTACTAATCCGGGTACTGTCAACCACTTTGTCGATCACGTCAAAATCCGGCGGCAGGGAAAATCGAAAATGATCGCCTTCAAGTACGTCACCCCCTATCATGACCGATTGATCGGTTGGATTATAGAGTAGAGCGGGTTTCATGATTGCATTTCCTGATGACCTGTCAAATTGCAACGGATACCCCAGGTCCGTAGGAAGAAGCCCGCTTTCCCCGGTATCAGAAATGACGATGTCATTGCCCAAGAATCTTCGAATGACCTGCATGGCCGGTTCATCGTCAATGGTGAAAACCCAGGAGCCCTCACTTTTCGTGATTACTTTGGTTGTCCCTATCGGTTTCCATCCTGAAACAGCCAACCCGCTTATTGAAATGTTGTCCAGGTCAAGGATGAGCGCAAGCAAGCCTCCTGTGCTTGACCTGTCGTTGGTGAACAGGACTCCTGTGAAATCAGCCGGATTACCGGCCACGCCACCTGCAACCATGATGTCATGGCCGGCTGCATCCGTCAATCCCCTGATCAGGTCATCTCCGGAAAATATGAAGTCCACCGGTGAAATGATGAAGCCCGGATTCGTAAACGCGTTCTTTCCGGCTATTCCTGCCTTATAGCCGGCCTCATAGGCAGACGATCCCTGGTAATCGTTCAATACGATCTTGAAATTGTCCGGGTTAAGGCCCAGGAGCATCACATCGATCTCAACATCCGAGATTCCCTGTTCGGTAAATTTATTGGGTGTCGTGAGCCCGAAGATCGCAATGCCTTGTTTGCCGAAAATTGAGCGTAAAGGTTCGGCATCTTCCACGTTGCTTAAAAGAATGATGGCAAGGGTTGGCTTGAACCCGTCAGCCAGGCTTTCTTGCAAGGTGATTTGTATTTCTGCCGGCGATTTTCCTTTGATTGATTTTGCGATCATGTTTTCTGTTTTTCTTTCAATGCCACCACACAACAGGCATTGTTATGGAATTCATTGTTGCCTAGTTTAGACCGGCCATATTCACCATAGGTGAAAAACCCTGCCATGGGCGCATTCCAGACGTTTTTTACCTGTTCGATTTCCTCTTTCATTAAGGCTCCAAACGAAAGGTGCCGGCTCACGCATGAAAACATGATCAAGGCATCGGCCTGTTGCGCCGGACCGTCCTTGATGCTTTCACATTCTGCAACCACTGTTTCGATGGCATCAAATTCCGGGGGGAATGCAAACTTGATCTTAGAACCTTCAGGCACGCTTCCGGTACAAATCAGTGAACGGTCCTCACTGTTGGCAAATCGCGTTGCCCGTATCACTATATCTCCGTTTTCACGTTCCAGTTGCAACGGATAATACCAGGCATTCAGGAATGCGACGACGCCATTGTTATCTTCTTGCCGTACATCAACGCCCAGGTATTTCATCAGCATATCCAGGGCCGGTTTATCGTCGATGGTGTAGACAATATTTCCTTCGCTTTTCGTCACCGTTTTTGCTGTGCCGATCGCCTTCCATCCGCATGTGGCTATGCCCCTTACATCTATTTTGTCTTCATCAATGATGAGCGCGATCAATGCGTTGTCCTTGCTTTTTCCATTGATAAAGACCAGCGGTTTTTCAGCGATCAGGTCATCTCCGGCCATCCCTCCAAACAGGGTCAGTTCCTTTTCTGCTGATGATCGTGGTTTTCCAAACCCTTGCGTGATGCCCTCCATGATGTGATCTCCATCAATAAACACACCGCCTGTTGCGACGATCAGCGCCGGGTGGTTAAAGCTTTCTTTTGCAATACCACCGAGTGTTTTTGCATCTTCCAAGGCAGTACCCGGGTCTATTTCAATAAATACCAACTTGAAGTACGCCGGATCCATGTCGAGAAGCAAGATCGCAATGCTGCCTTCCCCGATCTCACCGTCAATAAATTCGCCCGCAGTCGTTGTGCCAAAGACCTGGATTCCTTTTTTCTCAAGCAACGCCAGGACGGCTTCCCTGTCTTGTTTGACCGATAGAAATAAAATGGCCAGCGTTGGCGTGAAGCCATCTGCCATGGCTTGGTCCAGCGCCAATTGAATATCATCCGTGGATTTTCCCTTGATTGATTTTGCGTTCATGGGTTGTAGATATTTGTGGATGCCGGCTTCTCACGAAAAGCCACCCAGCAGCAGGTCGTGGAGTGGAACTCCTGCTTGCCTTCACGTGTCGTTCCATATTCCCCATACGTAAAGAAGCCGGCCATCGGCGCGTCCCAGATCTCGCCCAGGCCGTCATTTTCCTGCGTGACAAGCGGGCCTAACGCGCTCAACCGTCCCGCACAGGAAAAGACAAGCACGGCCTCGGCGTCGGCATGCGCGGTTGTCTTCAGTTCCCGGGCCGATTCCAGCACGTTTTCCACGATGTCAAAATCCGGCGGCATGGAAAACCGAAGAGTGGCACCCTGTGGAATGCCGAAATCCAACTTCAACCCGTTGGTGTCCTTGTCGATCTGCATGGGGGTGCGCATGACGGGATCGCCGGCCCCTTCCACCTGGAAGGGATAGTGTATGCCGACATCTTCGAAGAGGCGGTATGCATCTGTCCCTGCGCCGGCATCCTTCCCGAGATACTTCAGGTACATCTCCATGGCAGGCTTGTCGTCGATCGTGTACAGCCAGTCGTCTAGGCTCCGTGTGACGGTCCGGGCGATCCCCATGGGTTGCCAACCCGAGGTCGCCATGCCATACAGGTCAACCTTGCCTTCATCCAGCACAAGGAGCGCAAGCCCGAGGTCCGATTCCCGACCTTGGGTGAAGACATAACTTCCGGTGAATGTCCCGTCGTCGCCGGCCATTCCGCCATAAAGCTTGACGCGCTGCCCGATCGCACGTTCAAGGCTGTGCAGCAGCGCAGGTCCGGCAAACATTTCACCCTCAACGGAAATACCCGTGCTGCACAGGATAAAGGCCGGCCTTTCGAACGCTTGCAATGCTGATGCGGCCAATTGGCCCGTCGCGTCCGCCAGGTCCCGGTCATGCAGATCCTCGAACAGGATCGTGTACGCGTCGCGGGACAGGTCCAGCAGGAGGATCGCGGCTGCACCCTCGGTTTGCTGTCCGTTGGTAAACTCACCGCAGGAGGTGGCGCCAAGGACATCGATACCGGCATCCTGCAGGACGTCCCGGATGGACCGCCAATCGGTCTTGATCGAGGCGAACACGATCGCCAGCGTGGGTTTCATCCCCGCGGCCAGCGTGTCAGACAAACGCTCACGCGCTTCCTCCGGGGATTGGATGTGAATAGTTTGGGCTTGCATGCCGTCTATCGATGAATGGCAGGTGCGCGCCGGCGACGCATCAATGAAACCGTCTTCAGGGTTTTCTTGATACAATACCCCCAAGGCGCGTAAAGAGGAAAATCATGCTTCCTCGAATCGTCTGTGGCGAGCGAGCGGATCATGGCTGTTGGGGTTTATTTTCCATGAATATAGTCATTCGTTTACCGGCAGGACAATGGTGAATGTAGTGCCAAGGCCTTCCTGTGTGGACATGAGCAGTTCGCCGCGGTGCCCCTTGGTCACGATGTCGTAGGCCAGTGACAGCCCGAGGCCTGTGCCCTGGCCGGTGGGTTTAGTGGTAAAGAATGGCTGGAAGATCTTTTCCCTGACGGATCCAGGGATGCCAGGGCCGTTGTCGGTCACGTGGATTTGTATGGTATCGCCTGTGAGCAAGGTCCGAACAGTGACGGTCGGCACGTAGTCTTTTTCGCCTTGCCGATGCTTTTCGGATACCGCGTAGAAGGCATTGTTGATCAGGTTCAGCAGCACCCGTCCGATATCCTGGGGGACGACCTCGACGTTCGGGAGTGCGGGATCGAGGTCGGCTGCAAAGGTCGCGTTGAACGATTTGTCCTTTGCACGCAGGCCATGATAGGCGAGGCGGATATATTCATCGGCCAGGGCATTGAGATCGGTGAGCTCTTTCGTGCCGGTGCTCGAACGCGAGTGTTGGAGCATGCCTTTTACGATCGCATCTGCCCGCTTTCCGTGGTGAAGGATCTTCTGGAGGTTTTGGCGGATGTCATCCGCGACCGTGACCGCATCCGACACATTTCCCCGGCCGATCTCGTCCTTCAGTTCGTCGGCCAGCTCCTGGCTGACTTCGGCGAAGTTATTGACGAAGTTGAGCGGGTTCTGGATCTCGTGGGCGATGCCGGCGGTGAGTTCGCCGAGGCTCGCCATCTTTTCCGCTTGCACGAGTTGGGCCTGGGTCGCCCGCAGTTCGGCCAGGGCACTTTCCGCGCGCTGCTTTTCGTCGCGGAGTTTTTGCAGGTCGATTCGCGCCTGGGTCAGGTCCCGGAATCGCGCATAGGCCAGTGAGAAGACGGATGCCGTGCGCTGGAGCAAATCCCAGCTTTCCGCCGAAATATTATCCGGCGCAGCTGCGCCGATCGCGCCGTTCGAGAACTTATACAGGTGGTATACACGGTCCGGGATATGTTCCCCGTAAAAGCCGTCGAGGACGGATGACTGTGCGTAACAGTATTTGATCCATTCGCGGCGGTCCGGCCCGCGCATCGGGATGGAGACGCGCACGTTCTCCATGTCAAAGAAAGCGGCCATGTGGCGGCCGACCTGGGTGGAGGGCAGGTGGAGGGCGATATGATCGGACACCAGTCGCGCATCTTCATCCTGGCCCTTTCGGATCGCAAACCAGCACTCCGCTTGTTCGCTCCCCGCGTCGTGGAGGAAGACCGTACTCGTTTCCAGTTCTTCCACACCGAGCAAGCCCATTTCATGACGCAACACCTGGGCGATCTCCCGAAGTTCTTCGGGCTGTTGCATGGCCAGGGCCCGGGCGCGGACGCGCTCCAGGGCCAGTTCGATCTGCACGTCTCGTGCCCGGGCTTCCGATTTTTTCAAGTCGATGAAGCGGCCGTGCGCGAGGTCGAAGGCGCCGGCGAAGCGCTCCAGGATCCGGAGGTCCTCGGCCGGCGGATGCTCCACCACGCCCGGCAAACTGTACCCGATCTCGCCGTGCGTGGTGCGGGCCATGATGAAGGTGAGGCCGCCGATATGCCGGATATCATCGAGCGTAGGCGCCTGCGGATCCACCTGCCGGAAATTCCCCAGCCGGATCATCTTGTCCACATAGGCCACAGCCGCGTCCACGTCCATGGCGTATACCACGGTCGGCGCTTGCCCTTTTTCCCAATCGGCCACCAGTGGAATATCCCCGTGGATGTGCCGGGGCAATTCCATCACCATGCCGATGCGGGTGCCGTCGCCGGAGGTCATCGCTTTCTCGTATTTCTCCGGCAGCCACATCATGTGCCAGAAGTACCCCGCCTCATGGCCCAGTCGGGTAAACTCGTTGCGCATGGTCACCACGATGTCCAGGAGGTCGGCGGATTGCCGCATCGCCATCGCCTGTGAACGGATCCGCTCCAGGGCCAGCTCGATGTCCGCTTCCCGGGCCTGCGCCTCTGCCTTCTGCAGGTCGAGGAAGCGGGTGTAGGTTTGTTGGAACACGTTGCCAAACCGCATCAAAATGGCATTTTCCTCGTCAGAATAGGGTATGCCATCGAAGTTTTCGATGTACAGGCCTACATTATCCAACAAGACTGTAGAGACGGCCAGCCCCTTGCATTCCAGATAAAATTTCCTGGCGTCTTCGGGTACTTCAAAAAGCTGGAAAAGGGATCGGTAGAATTTGTTCTTTTCTTCAAAATCCAGCAGGTCTGCATGAAAGTTTTTTCCGGTTGCTTTCGCATCCAGGAAGCTGTTCCAGGTGGGCGTGTCGAAATAGGGAAAGGTGGCATAAAAGGGTTCAAGGTTCGGGTCAGCCAGCCAAATGTGCATGTCGTCATTGGCTTTATAATCAATGTAAAAACCTGAATGGCCAACATTGATCTTAAGCTGAACAAATTGTTCAAGGACAACCTTAATGACTTCCTTTAGTTCCTCGCTTTTATGCATCGCCATGGAACGGCTTCTCACCCTTTCCAATGCCGCTTCTATCTGCGCTTCCCGCGCTTGTGCTTCGGCATATTTCAAATCGGCAAACCTTCGGTATGCAAGGCCAAATACATTGGAAAATCTTCGGAGCAGCCCCCTTGTTGGTTCATCGGGCTCATCCCGGGTAACCATCAGCAACGATCCGCCGGAAAAATCTGCAAACGACCAATAGGATTGCAGCTCTTCAATATTGCCGTGGACAGCATCCACCAGCCTGGCAAACCCGTCCGGCGATTCCTTTTCGAGAAATGAAAACCATTGCCTGAGCTTTTCGCCCTCGTTCAGGAGCACATAGTCCTGACGGTTTGCGGTGTAAGCCGCCAGCGCTTCCTCAATAATCCTCAAACCTTTTTTGGGAACGTTGGCTATTGACTCCAGGATATCGCCTTCTTCGTCAGGGGGCTTAATGCCAGCCCATGATTGTATACCATCTGGGGATTCATCATGCAGATGGATGACACAGGTTTCAAGTTTTTTTTGCCCGAGGATACCCATTTGTTTCCTCAATTCACGCACCACTTCGCCCAATTCATTCGATGTATGCATGGCCATGGCCCTTGCCCGCACGCGCTCAAGTGCCGCTTCAATCTGTGCTTCGCGCGTTTGTGCTTCTGCCTTTTGCAAGTCAAGGAACCGGGTATAGGATTGTTCGAGCACGGCACCGAAGCGCCGGAGGATGGAATTTTCGGCCTCGGAGAATGATTTCCCATGATGGTTCGTCATGCCTATTGCCGTGTGACGGCCGACCGATACCGATCGGGCATAGCCTCCCGCCCGGGCCAACAATTCCGCCTTGCGTTCCTCGCTGTTTTGGCTCCAGGGCGGATATCGGAACAAATGCTGCAGGAATTCATCCTTTTCCGCCTTGGCGTAGAACTCCGTGTGAAACGGTTCACGATTCCGAATGGCATCGCGAAGGCGGGTGAATGTGGGCCTGTCGAGGAACGGAACGGTCACTTTCTGCACGTAATCGGCGGCACCGGCCGCAGCCCAGAAGGGAAGATCCGTTCCCACCTCCTCGTTGATCGCCATGAAGATGCCGCCATCCATGTCGATCCCCATCGATAAAAGTTGCTGTGCCACCACGTTGACCACATCCTGCAGTTCATCGGTGTGGTGCATGGCCAGGCTCCGGGAACGGACCCGTTCCAGGGCCGCTTCGATCTGTGCTTCGCGCGCCTGCGCCTCGGCTTTTTGAAGGTCGAGGAAGCGCGTATAGGCCTGGTCGAAGACATTGGCGAAACGCGCCAGGATAGTGCGTTCGTGATCCGAGATTGACTTGCCTTCAAAATCATTGATGTGGATCACGGCGTGTTTGGTCAGCAGGGCCGAGATCGTATAGTCGGTGCTTTCAAAGATGAATCGCCTGATCTCCTCCGGCATCTGCCGTTTCAATTCGGAATGCTCGATCACATAGGCATAGAAACTGTCCTTTTCCTCCTTTGTGTAATGGCCGGTAATGAATTCCAGGTTCTTTTCACGGGCCTCAAGCAGGTCATTCGCGATCCTGTTGTCTACATACGGGAGCCGGTATTGGTTGATCGTGATCCGGCCATCCAGTTTTCCACACACATAGGCGTTGTAATCGTTTGAGCCGTCAATGTATATGCCGATGCCGACAGCCGTTACCGGGATCCGGAGTTCGCTGATTTGCCCGAACAACACGGTGACGACATCGATCAGCTCGTTGCTCTTGTGCATGGCCAATGACCGGGAACGGACCTTCTCCAGGGCCGCCTCAATTTCCAGCTCGCGGTTCTTGTTCACCAGGTCGGCCGTCTTTTCTTCGACCAGCCGCTCCAGCTTCTGGGCCCGCTGTTTCCAGCTGTATACGCCCCAGGTGTCCGTATCGCTTTCCACATGTTCGGGCTTGGACCCATGCCAGTGAATAACTTTCCAATGGCCATTGACATAGTTCAGCACGACGGAGAACCGCAGGTACATGTCCATGATTTCCTCCCCGGCACGGATCGTGAGGTAGATCTCATCGGCAAAGGCCGCCGTGTTTTCGTCTTCAGTGATATATCGACACAAGGGCGCCTGTTTCCAGCTCATCTCCAGGCCCGCGCTTTGCTTTTTTTGATTCTCGATCAGCTTTTCCACGTCCGGAATGCCGTATATTTTTTCATCTACGGCGGTTCCGATCCCGAAGATTTGCTCGTCAACTAACGCGGGCAAGCGGCCCAGATCGTCGGCGCCCAGGCCGATATCCATAAAGGCCTGGTAGGTCATCATCAGGTTTTCCTCCTTATCTCTTTCCATGCGATGCCGGGGGTAGGGGTAACGAAATGCTGAATGTGGTTCCTTCGCCTGGCGTTGACGCCATGCTCAATAGGCCGCCATGCGCCTTTATGATATCGTAGCTGAGACTCAGGCCCAGCCCCGTACCCTGGCCCGTCGGCTTGGTCGTGAAAAAGGGCTGGAAGATCTTATCCTTGATCGCATCGGGAATGCCGGGTCCGTTGTCGGAGACGGTGATTTGGACCTGGTTGGCCCCCAAACCCCCTGAAGGGGGCTTCAATAGTTTTGTTGTAACGTTTACTGTAGGAATATAAGGCAAGTCCCCTTCAGGGGATTTAGGGGCCGACAAGGCATGAAACGCATTCGTGATCAAATTAAGCAGAACGCGTCCAATGTCTTGCGGAACTATATCAATGTTACCAATGGATTCATCAAAATCCGTTTTAATGTTTACGTTAAAGGATTTGTCCTTGGCACGCATCCCATGGTAAGCGAGCCGCAAGTATTCCTCTGCTAACGCATTGATATCAGTGGGTTCCTTCGTTCCAGAACCTGTGCGCGAGTGTTGGAGCATGCCCTTGACGATCCCATCCGCGCGGCGGCCGTGATAAAGGATCTTTTCCTCGTTTTCCCGGATATCCCTGATCAAGGAGGCCGCCTCTTCGTTCCGGCCGGCGGGCAGGGCGTTTTGGAGCTCGTCGAGGAGCTCATGGTTCAGTTCGGAAAAGTTATTGACGAAATTCAGCGGGTTCTGGATCTCGTGCGCGATGCCGGCGGTGAGTTCGCCGAGGGAGGCCATTTTCTCGGACTGGATGAGCTGGGATTGCGTTGCGCGCAGGTCGGACAGCGATTTCTCGAGGTCGCGCGTGCGCTCGGCGACCTGTGTCTCGAGGACGATGTTTTGTTGCTCGAGCAACTGGCGCTTCTCTTCCGTAATGCGGATCACCTTTTGCGCCTCCACTTGCCTTTCGTCCAGGATCCGCCTGTAGCTCAGGGCCACGTAGAGGAGCAGCAGGATCGGCGCGCTCAGCAGCACGACCGATTTCAGCAGATTCTCATAGACGATGAACGTGTCGAGGTGGTACTTGTGGAGGGAGACCCAGATCAGCGACCCCAGGGTAAGTACGGTCATGGCCACGACCACGGACCATTCCGCCCCGCGGATGGATTTGCGGCAGGTGATGAGGAGCCAGGCGAAATAGCCCAGCAGGGCCATTTCGACGATCCCGAACGGCCATGAAATGTTGAATACATGACCCAGTCCGCTGGTGACGGGCATGGTGATGAGGATGGCCAGCGTGATGCGGGATACCCTGCGGCGCAACACCCACTCCGTGACCAGCAGTGTCATGGCGTGCATGACCGGCAGGAAGAGGGCGTGGGCCAAGAGGAACAATCCCTTCTCGACCGGATACGATGTTTCGGTCAGCAATCCATAATACGACCCCACGGCGCCTCCCAGGACGGCAAGTGTGAGGACGGAGGAAAACTGGAAGATCCGCTCAGCCGGATTGAGGAAGAGCAGCAGGAGAAACAGCAGCAACAGCAGGCCGGACATCGAAATGGTCATCGCACCCAACACGTAAGTTTCCTTGATCCTGTGCGCAATGCGTTCGTCGAACGCGGGACCGCTCAAGTTGATGAAGCGCTTCAGGTTATTGGGCCATAGCCTGAGTTCGCGCTGGGTGAATACCGTCTCGTAATCCACGACATGGATGGCGAGCAGGTGTGTCCTTCCGGGCATGAGCGGCAGTCGCCGGGCATATTTGAGATGCGGATTATAGGCGGTGTACGGATTGCCTGTCGAACCGAAGGATTGCACGAGCACGCCATCTACGTAGATGTCGCTGGCCGACCAGAGGTTCCGGCTGATGCCCAGCGGGATGTCCCGGAAGGCACTGTCGATCTCCAGTGCGATGCGGAACCATCCTTCCACGCGTCCGGCTGCATCCGCTTTCTTGGCGGAGAGGGTGGTCGGGTTGGCGCGCTGCCAGTCGCTAACGTCCAGGTCAGGCGCGGCCAACCCGGCATCATGGCCCGGCCTGAACAGCCAGCCATCGAGTCCCGCGAGCGGGATCTGCTGGTCGGCCGTGAACATCTCCGGCGTAAGCCTGACGGGTTGCGCGATACCAGCAGAGAGCCGGGCAACGAGCAGCAACAGGATCCATATCGGTATCAGTCGCGTCATGATGCGGTGGCCGGCAGCTCGATGATAAAGGTGGTGCCCGTTCCTTCCGTCGTCTCCATCCGGAGCGTACCGCCGTGCGCCTTGACGATGTCGTAGCTGAGCGACAGGCCGAGGCCTGTACCTTGGCCGGTTGGCTTGGTCGTGAAGAACGGTTGGAAGATCTTATCCGCGATCGAAGCCGGGATGCCCGGACCGTTGTCCGTGACGCGGATAATCACCTTGCCGGCGTCTGCCCGTGTGCCGGCGATGACCTTCGGCGCGTAGTCGGCCCCGGCGGTCTTTTTCTTCTCCGCCACGGCCTGGAATGCGTTGTTGATCAGGTTGAGGATGACACGGCCGATGTCCTCGGGCACGATCGCAATGGCGGGCAGGCGGGGATCCAGGTCGGTGCTGAATTGTGCGTTGAATGCCTTGTCCTTTGCGCGGAGGCCGTGATAGGCCAGGCGGAGGTATTCGTCAACGAGACTGTTGATGTCGGTCAGTTCCTTCTTGCCGCTGCCGGAGCGGGAATGTTGCAACATGCTGCGCACGATGGCATCGGCCCGTTGGCCGTGTTCAGTCACCTTGGCGAGATTGCCTTGCAGCAATCTGATCAACTCGGCACGCTTCTCCGCATCGGTTTCGGACGCCAATTCGTCGAGCAGTTCGACACTGACCTCGGCGAAGTTGTTGACGAAGTTGAGCGGGTTCTTGATCTCATGCGCGATGCCGGCGGTGAGTTCGCCGAGGGAGGCCATTTTCTCCGCGTGCACGAGTTGCGCTTGCGTGGCGGTCAACTGGGCGAGGGTGCGCTGGAGTTCGTCTTTCTGCTCCTGTAGCGCTTGGTTGGCTCGACGTTGCTGCCGGTTGCCGCGGTACAACACCAGTGCGACGGCGGTGAACGCGACAAGGCCGACGACAAGAATTGAGGTGCGGAACTTGTTCCTGTTGCGCAACTGCTCGGTGGCCAGCTGCTGTTGCCGCTGTTCCTCTTCATAGGTCAACATCTGCAGCTGCTGGTTGGCCCGCGTGCTGAAGAGGCTGTCGTTGGCCGCCGTGTAGATCTTCAGGTATTTGAGCGTGCTGTCGGCGTTGATCTCCTGGTAGAGATCCGTCAACAGCCGGGCCGGCTTGAGGCAGAGATACGACTGGACCGTATGCCGGACGACATCGATCGCCTTGCGGGCATAGACAACGGATGAATCTGTCTCCCCGAGCCGCCTGAAGTGTTCGGCCAGGCTGTAATAGGTCAGGTGGACATATCGCGGCGAGCCGTTCCCGAGGGCTTCCCGGACGGCCTTGTCGTAATACGTTCGCGCCTTCTCCGGATCGCCCTTCTTGCTGTAGGCCGCGGCGATGTTGGACAGCAGGTAGGAGTCGTTGGCGAAGATGTTTTTCTCGTTGGCAGCGGCCAGTGCCGCCTGCGAATAGTACAGGGACGAGTCCAGCCGGTTGATCGCGAGATAGATCGCCCCGGCATTCATCATCGGCCACATGACGAGTTCTTCTACAGCACTTTTTTGCGCATGGGCCAGGGACTGCAAGTACAACCGAAGCGCCTTATCGTTTTCTTCACGGTCCTTGTAGATGTGTCCCATCTGGTTTAGCGCCAGGCCGACGGCCGACTCGCTTTTACTTTTTTCCGCCGCCGCGACCGCCTTGAGATGACACTCAAGGCCCTTGATGTAATTGCCGGAGAGCCGGTACCCTTGGCCGGCAAAACTCCAGGCCACCGCTTCGGTCACCAGGTCGCTGTCCGCCCGGGCGATGTCGGATAGATCCTTGTAGGTCTCCAGCGTCATTAGCGGGTAGCCCTCCACGCCTGACGCGTACAATCGAAGCAAGGAAGGCATCCGTGCTTCACCGGCCGGCGTGCGGCGGATCACGTCAAGAATGGAATCGACTCTCGATTCGATGACCCGGATGTTGTCGGGCTGGGCGCGGACGGCCCAAGTGAGGAGCAGCAGCCCGGACAGCAGCAGGTTCTTCATGGCGGGTGGTACAGGCGAAAGCCTACCGTCAAAATAGGAATAATTTATGCCCGCCATTCATTTCGCCCGGGATACCTTGTGGCACTTAGAGCCTGATCCGGTATGCGCCGCTCAGCTTGATGAACAGCCCGTCGCCCCAATTGGCCTCCCGGATGTAGTCCTGGCCCTCGCCGCCGATACGCAGCCTGCGGAATACGCCAAGGCCGGGTTCGAGGGTGATGCATACCTGCCGGACGGGATAATAGTCGAGGAAGAGCGAGGCCTGGTTGTCATCCAGCCGGATGAAGCCGCCGTTTGATAGCCGGTAGCTGTTGGTCGGCGCGCGGAACGTCGCGCCGACATAGATCTTCTCCGTCCATTTGTGCTCGAAGGTGAGCCGGCCGGGCAGCACGCCGAAGAGATAGTTCTTTTCATCGATCCGCCAGTCGACCCCGAGCAGGGGAATGACGAAGAGGCCGAAAAACTCGCCGCTGACGTAGACGCCGAACCGGATCTTCTGCTGGGGCCTTCGCGCGAATGCGGCCAGTGCTACACCGGCAGCCTGGAAGGTCTTCTCCTCGAAGAGTTTCTCCCCGTTGGTCCGAACTATCGGAATGAAGGTCAGCGTCCATTTCGAATCGTCGATCGGCATGATGAGACCCACTGGCAGCGTCAGGCTGTGTAAAGGCGGATAAATCGCCGCGACATCGGCCGAGTCCAGGTTCCATAGCTCATAGCTCGGACTGATCAAGAGCAGGCGATCATGCCCGAGCTGCACGGGGAGGTCGCTTCCGGCCCACAGGTGGGCAAACGGCGTGGCGTCGGTGTTGGGCTGCCGGAAGCCATACATGTATCGGACCTGGAAGGGATCCACATACGGTTGGGCCACGGCGCACAGGCCTAGAAGAACAAGCAGGCCGGTCGCGAGGAGGAGGCGCTTATGCAGTGCTGCGTTTTTCATGGCCATCGGGGAAAGTGTTTCAGCGATCGTGTCGGTGTCGCCGCCAGCGCGTCCATGCTGTCAGCAGGCGGTTGGCCATGCCCATCAGCGCATTGCCGCTGACCGGTGGACGAGTCGTCTGGCCGGTTGTTGATGACGTCACCGCATGCGGGCCGTACAGGTCCTCCATGATCTTGCGCACCGATTTTTCCACCATGCCGCGGAAGGGAATGCGGGCCATCAATCCGTACACTGCGGCATTGCCCCTCGCCGTGGCGCCCGGATGGTCCATCGCATAGGCATGCGCCGACTTCAGGTCGTCCAGGTACGTATCGATCGCATCTACGTTGGTCGGCAGGATCGTGAGGTGGATGCAATCCGGCGTTTGCTGGCGTTCAACCATCCATCCCTTTTCTTCCAGTTGATCCGCGATGACGAAGATGTCGGGCCGGCCACCAACCGTCGTGTATGCGACCAGGTTCATGCACGGATGGCCAACGACGCGAAGGCCGGGCATTGCGGCCAGGCCGGCGCGTAACCGCTTTGCGCCATTCATCAGTTGTTCGGCGATGCGGAGATACCCGTCCTCACCGAGATGTTTCATACCGGCCCAAGCTGCGGCGATCGGGCCGCCCGGCCGGGTGCCGAGCAGGGTTGGTGAGATGTAAATGCCTCCGGGATAATCCGTGGTGACGATAAACTGATGCCGCAGGAAATCCATCGACCGGTATGTGAGCACGGAAGCACCTTTGGCGCCGAAGCCGAACTTGTGAACGTCCGCGGAGATGGACGTGACCTCGGGCAACCGGTAATCCCAAGGCGGTACCGCGTAGCCGAGTCGCTCAATCCAGGGAAGCATGAACCCGCCGACACAGGCGTCGACGTGCAGGGGTAGCTTGTGTCGCCGGGCGATGGCTGCTACCGCCTCGACCGGATCGAGCACGCCATGCGGATAGCTCGGCGCCGAGACGGCCAGCAGGATCGTATTGGCATTGACGAGGGCATCCATCTCCGCTGGCATGGCGGCGCTGTTCTCATCAACCGGCGCCTTGCGGAGTTTCAGGCCGAATAGTTCAGCGGCCTTGTCAAAGGCGGGATGGCACGTGGTGGGGAGCACGACCTCGGGCGCGACGATGTGCGGCATCTGCGTTCGCGCGCGTTGCCGGTAGCCCAGCAGGGCCAGGAGGATACTTTCCGTGCCGCCGGTTGTCATGACCCCCACGCGCTCCTCGTCGCCGTGCAGCATGTGTGCCGTCATGCGCACCACCTCCTGTTCCATCCGGTGCAGGCTCGGGAAGGCCATCGGGTTGAGGTAATTGGCGCTGGCCAGTTCGGCATGCGCGGCCTTCAGCAGCCGGTCGTGTTCGTCGTCGGCGTAATAGACGAGGCTCCAGGCGCGACCCTCTTGCCATGCGACATCCGCGCGCTTGAGATCGCGTATATGTGCCAGGATGGATTCCGGCGATTCGCCGTGAGGAGGAATGGCTATATGATCATCGGGGTCGCTCATGCCGGGGCGGTTTCACGTGTGACCTTGGCGCGACGCGTGACGAACAGCAGGATGAGCCCGATCAGGAACCATGTCGCCAGGGCGAAGATCGAGTTACGCATGCTGCCGGTGAGGTTGTCGAGGGAGCCCCACAGGATGAGGCCGCTCATCATGGCCAGCTTTTCGCTGACGTCGAAGAAGGAGAAGAAGCCCGCGTTGTTGTGCGTGTCGGGGATCATCTTGGCGTACGTCGACCGGGAGAGCGACTGGATGCCGCCCATGACCATGCCGATGAAGAAGCCTGCGGTGTAGAAATGGAGCGGCGTCGTGATGAAGTAGGCGCCGGTGCAGATCAGGATCCAGATGGAGACCGCGATCATCAGCGCGGGAATGTTGCCGAGCTTCCTGGACAGCCAGGCAAACAGGAAGGCGCCGGCCACGCCCACGTATTCGATTAGCAGCACGGCGATGATCAGTTCGGCTGTGCCGAGATGAACGACCTTATGCCCGAA
>CAYMLN010000002.1:0-27547 GCA_964391045.1 uncultured Saprospiraceae bacterium | reverse complement strand
ACCCGCCCATCCCTCGGCCGCATCGCGTGCCGCACCCCCCCCCCCATCACCCCCGCGATGCTGGCCAACACCCCCCCCGCGATCTACACGCTGGGCAAAGCCGCCATCAAGAATACGGCCCTGCTGGTTTTAGGCTTGCTGACGCTCCAGGCCGTGCTGCTCGGGGTCAATGAGATCACCGCCTTGCTGGGCGCTGGCGCCTTGGGAGCGCTGTTCTTTGTGCTGCGCGACCGGCAACGTCGAAATGGCCTGCATGGCGTTGCGCCGATCATCCTGCTCCAGGCGGCGTCGACACCCCTCGTTTCGATGCCGGCGGGCTCGCTCTTCCTGGTCTTCCTGAAGATCGGCGCTGTCCTTTACGGCAGCGGCTATGTGCTTTTCGCCTACCTCGATGCCGAACTCGTCACGCACGGCTGGCTGACGCGACAACAGTTGCTCGACGCGATCGCGGCGGGCCAATTCACCCCGGGACCGATCTTGTCCACGGCGACATTCGTCGGCTATCAGTTGAACGGATGGGCCGGTGCGGTGCTGGCGACTGTCGGCATCTTCCTGCCGTCTTTCCTGTTCGTATGGCTCCTCAATCCGCTGGTGTCCAGGTTGCGTCGCTCAGCCGCCATGGGCTACTTCCTCGATGCGGTCAACATCGCCGCGGTGGCTGTCATGGTCGCCGCACTGCTCGCGATGGGCATGGAATCGGTGACGGATTGGCGCAGCATCGTGATCGCCGTCCTCAGCATGGCGGTGACCTTCGGCCTCAAGACGTGGAACCCGATGTGGACGGTCATCTGCGCCGCCGGCCTGGGTGCGCTCCTCCATGCTGTCTGAACAAGGGCTTCCCGTCAGGCCGCGGGGACGCGTCGCTGCAGTGCGTCCTCGACGGCCCGCCTGCGCCGCCGGGAAACGGACGCGGTGAAGTCATCCGCAAGCCGGACCCCGCCCGCCTCATCAATGCGCGTGATATGGTCCGGATTGATGATGTGCGACCGGTGGATCCGTAGGAAGCCGAATGGCTCGAGCAAGTCCTCGAACTCCCGGAGCACCTTGGCGACCAGCAACGGCTTGCGGTTGGAAAAATGAACATAGGTGTAATTACTCTCGGACTCCAGCCGGATGATCGAGCCTGGCGCAAAGAAAAGCCGACCCTTGGGCGTCTGGAGTCGAAGCGCTGTCGTGGACATTCCTGTGGTGTGCATGGGAAAGTGGTTATTGGTGATCAATGCTTTCGAGCTGCGCGTCGATGGCCCGGATCTCCCTCGTCACCCGGATAAAACCCAGGAGGAGCACAAGCAACCCGAGGAGGATGATCCACACGAATGGTTGGGTCAACCAATTCATCTGCCGCTTGGCCCAGGCCGCAACACGCATGACTCAAAGATGAATTCCCGTCCCGCCGGGAATCAAGTTTTACCCCCGGACAAAGCGGCGGACAAGCGGGTGGACAAAAGGGTGGACAGCCCTGAAAATCAGCGAGTACGCTACTGGCCAAGCCACATGCTGCACGTCCAGCATCGCCGGATGGCCCGAAAGCACCAGCATTATTGCAAGTCGCTGTGCACCTTCCATTGCCCTCGTCTTGTGGGCGAAGACGGGGATTCACCAGATCAAGCCCGACTCGGTTAAAGGCAATACTTCGGTCTCGCCGGTCACCCGGAACCCGGTCAGATCATCTGCACCAATTCCTCGAGCCCGCCCTCCTCGGGCAGGTCGATCTTCTTCCGCAGCCGGTACCGGGTCTTCTTGATCGCCTCGGTGCTGATGCCCAGCATGGCTGCCATCTCGCGCGACGAAAGGCCAAGCTTGGTGAGGGTGAGCAGCCGGGTGTCGGCCGGGGTGAGGTCAGGGATCTTCTCGCGAAGCCGGGTGGAGAATCCGGGATGCACCTTGTCGAACAATGCCCGGAAAGCCTGCCAGTCCTCTTCCGTCAGGATCGTGGCATGCAGGAGCTGATCGAGGTGCCGCGTGCGTTCGTCACTGATCGGCACCCCCGAATCCTGCAACGCGGCGATCTCAGCCCGGAAGGAATCGATCAGGTCGTTCTTTTCCCGCATGGCACGGGTGATTCTGCCCAGTTCGCGCTTCGCGGCATCGAGCTCATCCTCCGCCATGCGCGTTTGCAGGCGGGCAAATTCCTTCTCCTTGCGCTGCTTGAGGAGCATGCGGTTGACGTAGAGATAAATGATCACGCCGGACAGCAGGAAAAGGAGGATGAGGCCGTTGCGCAGCAGGACCTGCCGGTCACGGGCTTGCCGAAGGGATTGAAGTTGGGCAGCATAACGCTCCAATGCAATACGCTCCCGCACCCGGCGCGCCTCCTCCCGCTGGGTGTTCATCAGCAGGCTGTCGCGGTAGTTTTGGAACGTATCGGCATACGCTAGGGCAAGCCGGAGTTCGCCCGTTTGCCGGGCCAGCTGATAAGACACCTCGTAAAAGAAACTTCGTTGCTGCAAATTGAACAACCTCCCGTGGTGGCGGGCAAAGTCCACATACGTGACGGCCTCGGCAGTGCGACCCTGCCGCAGGGCCATGGAGGCCAGGGACAGCGCCGCATTGGCTGCAGATCCCATCTCCCCGATTCTCCGGCTTTCTTCGAAATCCGCGAGAACCAACGGGATCGCGCGACTAAAATCGCCCTTGAGGTAGTAGTTGTACCCCTGGTTACCGTCGATCAGCGCAACCCAAAAGGAAAGCCCCGCCTTGACGGCGTCCTCGCGGGCCATGTCGAAGATGATCGTCGCGGAGTCATACTTCATCATCTTTTGGTACGACATCGCCGCCGTATTGAGGGAAGAGTAGTTCAGCGCGCCTGAAGCCTGGGCTTGCGGATCCTCGACGATACGCCTGAAGATCGAATAGGCCTCCTCATAGTCCTTGAAGGTGTAATGGGCATCGCCGACCATGATCAACGCGATGTAGGTGGCGGGATTGGAAAACAGCCCCTTTTCCACCATCAAGCGATACCCCCGGTGCATGTTTTCAAACCCGGCTTCCGCCTGGCCCAGCCAGAAATGGGCCTGCCCCTTCATGATCAGCGCCTCGGCCACGATCTCGTGCCAGTCTTCGCGTTGCGCCTGCACGATGGCCTCCTCCATGATCTCCGGTCCCTTTCCGTCGGTGGCATGATACCGCGAGAGCCTGAAAAATCGCTGGTACAGCCAAGCCTGGCGCATCTCCGGACGGGCCCGAAGCCGCGTAAATTCCTTTTCCAGCCGCTGCGCGGTGGTCATGCGCAAAAGGCTGTCCTCCGGCAACCTGTTCTCAAGGTAGTTGAAGACCGCAGTGGTCCGTAGGGCCGCAGGTAGCGCCAACAGGGAATCCACCAGGGGATCGGCCGCCATGCCCAGGGGAAACAGCAACATCAAGAAGATCGAACAGCGAATGACAAGCATGTCGAGTATATTGGGGTAACCGGAGGTTGGTCGTAAAAATAAATCCGGTCACGAAACATGGCGACATGTGATACCCGACCTGTCCCGCTTGCGAAGCGGTGGTCAACGCAGGCCATTCATCTTCTGGCGACTTGCGGCATCTTGTTCCTGGCCGGATCTGCCTGCGCGCCAGCTCGAAAAACTTTCGTACCCGGTGATGTGACCACGTCAACCCGTTTCGATGGTGGTCGCTACATGCTCGATCCGGACACGCTCGCGGGTCGTCCGCTGCTGGTGATTACCGGCAATGACCTGGTCCTCGATTTCGGCGACCTCCTCATCGATGGACGCGTGCCCGGGCGAATGCCTGATTCTTTCTCCGGCATTGCATTGTTCATCCATGACAGCCGGAACGTGACCATTCGCAATATCCGCATCCATGGCTTCAAGATCGCCATCCTCGCGGAGCGTGTGGACGGGCTGACAATCGAGGATTGCAACCTCAGCTACAACTGGCGGCCGCGCCTGCGCAGCCGGTGGGATCGCGAGGCCCTGTCCGACTGGCTGTACTACCATCACAACGAGAACCGGGAATGGCGGTCATATGGAGCCGCCATCTATCTCGAGGATTGTGCGCGTCCAACCGTTCGCGAGGTGACGTGCCGGCAAGGCATGAACGGCCTCCTCATGGTGCGGTCCGACGGCGGCCTGGTCGCCAACAATAATCTCTCGTTCAACTCCGGCGTGGGCATCGGGCTCTACCGGTCCGGACACAACCGCATCATGCACAACCGGCTCGACTGGAACGCGCGCGGCTACAGCCATGGCAAGTATGCCCGGGGCCAGGACTCGGCCGGCATCCTGCTGTTCGAACAATGCAGCCACAATGTCATCGCGTATAACTCCGCGACGCACTCGGGCGACGGGCTATTCCTGTGGGCCGGCCAGCACACGATGGACACCGGCGAAGGCGGCTGCGACAGCAACATGATCTATGCGAATGATTTCTCCCATAGCATCGCCAACGCGATCGAGGTCACCTTCAGCGCCAATGCCATGATCGGGAACCGGCTCGATGACAGCCGCTTCGGCATCTGGGGCGGATACTCGCATCATTCCGCCATTCAGTACAACCGTATGCGGGGGTGTGAGACCGGCATCGCGATCGAACATGGCCGGCAGATCGTGATCGAGCGAAATCAAATCAGTGACTGCCGGAGCGGAATCCGGCTGTGGTCGCGTGACCGTCAGCCCGCAGACTGGCCTTACGCCCAAAAGGTGGATGTGCGCAGCAGGGAATACCTCATCCGCTCGAATGCGTTCGACAGGGTCAAGACCCCGCTAGACATCTCGGGAACCACCGACATGACTGTCTCCGCCAATCTTGTGGATCAAACACCATTTACTTTGCCGGGGCAGTCTTCTGCGCCCGACTCGGCATTCACAGATCCATCGTGGGCAACTTTCAACCTGACACTTCCCGATCCGCTCCCCGACGGCATGGATGCCTCGCTGCCGGCAAACTACCCGCGGGGTCGACGGTACATCCTGATCAATGAATGGGGCCCATTCGATTTCCAGTACCCGCTGCTCGCCCTGCGCGACATCAGGCCGGCGCCCGCGGGTGACTCGCTGTATTTTGAAATCCTTGGCCCGTCGGGCCAGTGGTCCCTCGGTGAAGCAGAGGGCTGCCAGCTCATCGGATCATCATCCGGGTCGTTGCCGGACAGCCTTACCGTCTATTGTCGTGCGGACAGCATACGCCAACGTATCCGGCTGGCGTTTTCGGGCGACCAGGTGATCACGCAACTGGGCGATACACTGATCAACGTAATCGATTATCCGTTTGGATTTGCGCGATCGAATATCCTCGCCGTCTGGTTCGTTTCGTTCTTCGCGTACGACAGCCTGCTCGATCCGGTCGCGGATCCCATCGGCTACAACAAACTCGTCAGCGGCACGCCGGATGATATGGTCCAGACCCGGCAGCTGGCTTATCGCTGGTGGGGATCGCCGACAACGGCATTGCCCGAGGACAGGTTTGCCGCTGTCGCCCGGACGACGATACAGGTGCACGAAGGCGATTACATCCTCGACGTGGAATCCGACGACGGCATACGCATCCGCGTCGACGGCAGGCTCGTGCTTGACAAGTGGTCCGTGCATACGCCGGAAGTCGATGAAGTGAGGCTGCACCTCCGCAAGGGCGAGCACACCATCCGCGTTGATTACTTCGAGGGCGGCGGCCTGGGCGTCCTGGACGTTGGCATCCGGCTGGCCGAATGACCCGCACGGGCGAAAGGCCTTATGACCTTCGTCCGATGAAAAACGTGAAGTCGGCTTATAGCCGGGCGGTAATCAGAATCCGCCGAAAACCCAGCGCGCAGTCACAGCGCCGTTGACCGGCGTAAAGTAGGTCTCATCAACAAAGAACAGGGTGGGCAGCCAGTCGCCCTGGATGGCAATCCTGCCCAGCCGTAATTCGAGGCCGAGCGTCCCGCTGACGCCGAACCAGAACTCGTCTGCGAACACCATGGTCTCCCCCACGCCGAGGATCGCGCCGAACTTACCATCACCGGTAAACTGGGCGAACTTTTCGACCATCAGGGTGAGGCCGAAGCCTTCTGCCTTGTCGTCAAAGCTGATGGCGCCGATCGCTTCGAAGTCGATGCCGGAGTAACTGTACTTTTTCAGGCTGACCCCGGAAGCGCCACCAAAACGAGCACCGATGGCCCATTGGGCGGATGCGGAGCCCAGGCCCATAAGGATAAAAAGAACTGAACAAATGAGGATCTTGGTTTTCATGCGCGCTGCTTTATGCGAAGGCGAAAATACATGAGAATCCCGACTGGATGATCCGGCCGGAAGGCCGAATTCCCTGTCACAGGATGTCAAATGATGACTACGGCAAATGTCCAAAGGCTCATCCCTTGATCACCGCCACCGGCCTGAGCCGGGCGACTTTTCGCGCGATGCCCGCCCGGTGCACAGTTTCCACGACCAAGTCGACGTCCTTGTACGCGGCCGGTGACTCCTCGGCGATCCCTTTCAACGAACCCGCCTGGATGTGGATGCCTTGCGCCTCGAGGGATTCCTGCAACCTGGGGGCGTCCACCTCGCGTTGCGCCGCCCGGCGCGACAATCGGCGTCCGGCGCCGTGGCACGTCGAACCGAACGTGGCATCCATGCCCTTCTCCGTCCCGACCAGCACGAAGGACGACGTGCCCATGCTTCCCGGGATCAGGACGGGCTGCCCTGCGTCGCGCAAGGCCGCCGGTATCTCCGGATGGCCCGGCCCGAAGGCCCGCGTGGCCCCCTTGCGGTGCACGATCACTTTCTCGTGGCAGTCACCGATCCGATGTGACTCGATCTTCGCAATGTTATGCGCGACGTCATAGAGGATGGAAAGTTCACCTCCGGATTTACCGAAGACCTGGTTCCACGCTTTCCGCACCTCCCAGGTGATCATCTCCCGGTTGCACCAGGCGAAGTTGGCTGCCGCACACATCGCGCCAAAGTAATCCTGTCCTTCCGGCGAATGGAACGGTACACAGGCGAGTTCGCGATCCGGCGGATCGATACCGTATTTCGCCATCGCATTGACCATCACGCGCAGGTGATCCGTCGCGACCTGGTGACCCAGCCCGCGTGAACCCGTTTGAATGAGCACGACCAGTTGGTCCCGCTCCAGGCCGAATGCCGCCGCCGTTTCCACATCGAACAACTCGTCGACCCGGTCGACCTCGACAAAGTGATTGCCAGCGCCGATGGTGCCCAACTGGTCCAGCCCTCTTGCCTTGGCCGCTTCCGACACGCGCGACGGATCGGCCTCCGCCAGGCAGCCGTAGGATTCCATATGCTCGAGATCCTTGCTGTAGCCGAAGCCCTGGTGCACCGCCCAACGCGCACCTTCGACGAGAACGGCATCCATCTCCTGGCGCGTCAACCGGAGCGCCCCACCCTGGCCCACGCCTGACGGGATCTGTGCATAGAGCGCGCGGCTCAATTCACCGATACGATTGCGCACATCCGTATAGCGAAGCGGGGACAAGAGCAGCCGCACGCCGCAGTTGATGTCGTAGCCGATGCCGCCGGGCGATATCACGCCGTCGGGATGCCGCGTGGCCGCGACACCGCCGATCGGGAAGCCATACCCCTCATGCGCATCGGGCATGACGATCGAGGCCTTGACGATGCCCGGCAACGTGGCGACATTCATGAGTTGGTCAAGCGATCTGTCCTTGAGGAGCGCGTCGAGCAATTCCTCAACGGCATAGATATGCGCCGGCACCCGCATGCCCGGACGGGCGGTGGCGGGAATTTCCCAGAAAAAATCGGTATGCCGGATCAGTTGTTCCTTTCGCATGGCATTGGCGTCAAATGTCAAAAATGAGCATGGTCGTCCATCGTCCGTCAGGGCCCTGGCGAACATCCGCCTCGTGATACGTCACGGCCTTGATGTCCTCATCCAGCGTAGCGAAGGGATCGCCCGACACCGTGCAATCCAGTTGTTGCTCATCGAGCTGGTGCACGACGATATGGCAAAAAAGAACCCGCTCCGTATGCACCAGGGTCAGGAGTTCGGACAAGAGATCGATCAATAACGTGGTCGTATCCACGGAAGTAAGGGTGATATGGCGTTGAAATGCCAATGAACTTGACCGTCCGCTGCAGAACGATTCACGAAGGACGTCAGACATCCCTTCGACGCCGGCCTGGAATAACTCCTCAAGGGTATCCGCATCAAGCCTGAGCCGGACATCGGCGGTGTGCGGAAGAATCTCGAACGATTTCATCGATCAAACCTTAAATCCCATAAGGGCCAGTGGTCCTGTAAAGTTAACCCGTAACGACCCTTGCCGTGGGATGCGGACGGTGATCACTCGGGTGTCACCATGACCAACAGCATCTCGCCCTCGTGCCGCTCGAGGTTGTCCATGTAGACAAAGGGAAACTGGAGGAGTACCTCGCCGCCGATGCGTCGGTGGGTTTCCAAATCGGTCAGGTAATAGCCTCCGGAGGAAGGATCGGCGACAACGGGAATGATCCCGCGCCGCGCCGCTTCCAGGGGAAACGTAATCGGGTCGTAATAGCCAGCCGGAAAGGATGCGCAGATCGCCAGGGGCGCTTCGCCGACAATGTCCTGGATCTCCTCGGCGTGACGCGGAAACGTCATCTGCTCCCCTATCCGCTTGGGCATGACATAGACATTAAACACGATGCGGATGACGACCAGGCCCGCCGCGAGGTACCAGAGCGTCTGCGGGCGGCGATACTGCCGCCAGGCCAGGAAGGCAAGGACAAGGGCAAGCACAACCATGACCGGCAGATACAGGATATCGAAATCGTCATGGGTTTGTGTTGGATCATTGCGGAAAGGCAGGTAGAGGACGACAACAGCCAGCAGGGACAGCAGGATGAGCACAAGCCACCGCAAGCCCCGCACCATCCAGGCTTCCACGGGCAATTGGTGCCAGGCATAGACCGCGACCGTGAAGAACGACGGCAGGATAAAATGGAAGTAATGCGGACTCTTGAACGACGCCACCCAATAGACCGGGATGATGGCCGCAAACAGGAGCGCGTTGTAGCGCACAAACGGATCGGCCCATACCGCCCGGCGGACCTTTCGGAAAACGAGCGCACCGGCCAGCAGGGTCCACGGCATGAAGTGCTTGATGAAATCAGGCGGGAAATCCAGCAGGACGAGGATGAAGTCCAACGGACCATCGTAGGCGAACCGCTTCGTGCTTTCGCCGAACAACTTGCCGTAGACCTCGATCGCCGGCAGGTCGCTCTGCAGGAAGAACGGCGCATAATACAATGCAAGGATGCCGGTCATCAGCGCGATGCCGGCGACATGCCCGGGCGAGATCAACCGCCGCCACTGGCCCGTGCCCACGAAATAGACGAGCAGGGCGATCCCCTGGTGCATCAGGGCCGGCAGGCCCTTGATCAAGAATACGAGGGCTGTAAGGGCATACGTCGTAAGGAAGAGAAGCGCGTACCGCCTTCGCTCGCCGAGCACATAGATCAGCGCGAAGGCCGCATACGTGAGCAGGGCCAGCGTATGCTCAACCAGCGAGAGCATCGAATCCAGGGTCAACGTGCGCCAGCAGGTCATGAACGCGATGGACGTGATCGCCCCGATGGCTGCGGTTGTGTATCGGCGAACGGTGAAGAAAATGATGATCCCCGTCAGGAGGATCGACACCACAACGGGAAATCGCGCCGCGAATGGCGTCACCTCGTCAAACAGGGTGTAGGACCCCGCGACCAGCCAGGAAAACAACGGGGGCTTGTTGAGATAGACCACGCCGTTGATCGTGGGGGTGAGCAAGTCGCCCCGGATGATCATCTCGAGCGGCACCAGCGCCCGCCGGCATTCATCAGCGGTGGCGTGGATCGGGATGACGCCCAGCCGCCAGAGGAAGACGACGGCGATCGCCCCCCACAAAAGCCAGAAAAGCCGTGTGGCCTGGAGATCGGGCGTGTTCGCGGCCCATCGGATGTCGGGGATCCTTCGCATGTGATGTCGGGCCAAAATAAGCCATTCCCGAGAGGCGCACCGCGGCGGTATCGGCTCGCTTGTGCGGGTTTTGTCATCTTTGCCGGGCATGGCAGGCTCCCGACGCTCCGACCGCTTCCGGCTGATCCCCGACCGGACACTAGCCGCGGCCCTGGTCCTCGTGGCCCTGCCGGCCTTCCTCATCCACCTGGACGTCATCGCCTTCATCGGCGACGAAGGGATCCGAGCCCTCGTCGCATTCGAGATGGACCAGTCGGGCGACTACATCGTCCCGACACTCAACGGCGAGCTGTACTTCAACAAGCCACCGCTGTATAACTGGATGATCCTTGGCGTGTCCAAGGTGTTCGGCGATTTTGGCGAATGGCCCAGCCGGATCACGACGCTATTGTGCCTGGCCGCGTTTGCCCTCATCGTCTATCACTACGCACGGAAATACACGGACCGGACAACCGCGCTGACGCTCGCGGCCATGCTGCTCACCAGCGGCCGGATCCTCTTCTGGGACAGCATGCTCGGATTGATCGACATCGGCTTCTCGGCCGTGGTCTTCCTCAATTTCATGCTGCTCTACGACCTGGGCCGCCGCGACCGATGGAATGTGCTGTGGCCGGTCTCGTATGCGCTTTTCGCTGCCGCCTTTCTCCTCAAGGGGTTGCCGGCGGTGGTCTTCCAGGCCATCTCCGTCGCCGTGACCCTGACATTCTTCAACCGGTGGCGCAGCCAGGCCTTTTCCCGCGCCCAGTTGGCCGGGATCGCTGTCGGCCTGGCGCCGTTGGTCCTATACTACGGCCTTTACGCGACTCGGGTCGACCTTGACGAAGTCTTCGCCGTGCTGGTGGACCAATCGCTGCAACGCACGCCGACGCACCATACGGCTTGGGAGACGATCGCGCACCTCTTCACATTTGCACCGGAGCAAGTCTATCATTTCCTGCCGTGGTCCTTGCTCGTGGCCGTCGCGTTTCATCCGGCATTCAGGCGGCTGATCCGGGAGCGCCCCGTCGTGCATTTCAGCTTCTGGATGCTCGTGGCCAATCTGCCCGTGTACTGGATCTCGGCACAAGTGTATCCGCGCTACCTCCTGATGTTCGTGCCGCTGTTCAACTTCATCGGCATTTACGTGCTTTCGACTGCGCCGCTGGCCGGATGGGGGAAGATCTATCGCGCCGTCTTTCTTTTCCTCAACGTCGCAGCACTCACTGGTGTCCTCCTGATGCCGGTGATCGACATCCGGGTGACCGACCTCAATGCCTGGCCCTGGGCCATGTTGGCCGGCGCCATCGGACTTGGCTTGACATTCCTCGGACTCTGGCATGATCGCGACAGGACGTTCCTCTGGATGGCCCTGATGCTCCTCGTGGTTCGGATTGTTTTCAACCTCGTGGTGCTGCCGCTGCGCAGTATAGACTGGCGGGAGAACCTGTGCAGGGAGGATTGTCGCCGGGCAGCCGAGGCACACACCGATGCGCCATGGTATGTCTACGGCGAAACCTATACAGGCGAAGTGGCCCGCTTCTACACCTCGGCATACACCGGACGCATCATCCCGCATGTTGACACCGTCATGGACAGCGGCGGATACTATATCGTGGACAGGCCCCTGAATCCGGATTTCCCCGGCATCCAGGTGGACAGCCTGCTACTGGAAAATCGGCAAGTCTTCGCGATCATGCGGCCGCTGGCTGCGCAACGTCAGGACACAACGGAAATGCCCTCACCCCGCGATTGATGAAATTCAAGCTCCCGACGTTCCAGATCCCGGGCCCGGTCAAGACGCTGGTCAAGCTCGCCGTGCTCGCGGCCATCATCTTCCTCATCGTCCGGAAGATCGATGAGCGCGTTTTGCTGCAGACACTCGGAGAAGCGCATCCGGGCTGGATCGCCTGGGCCGTCGGATGGTATGCCCTCTCCAAAGTGATCGCCGCGTTTCGGTTCAACACCCTGTTGCGCGCCGACGGGATCTGGCTGACCCACCGGGAAAACCTGAGGCTTTATTGGCTCTGCATGTATTACAATCTCCTGCTGCCAGGCGGCATCAGCGGGGACGGCTACAAGATCAAGGTGCTGATGGATGCGTTCGGCCGCACGCTGAAGCGCCTGCTGGCCATCACGCTCATCGATCGGATCACCGGTATCGTGGCCCTCGGCCAACTCGCGCTCCTGCTCGTCTTCTGGATACCGGAGATCCGCGCGTATTGGCCATGGACCATGCCGGCCATGCTCCTGAGTCTCGTGGCGAGTCGAATGCTTTACGCGTGGGCCGGCGGCAACCTGCCTCGCGCATGGCGCACGGCTTCCCTTCAGTCGATCGGCGTCCAGGGCGCCCAGATGATCGCGACATGGGGCCTCGTCACGGCCCTCGGGCAAGGGAGCCAATGGGCTGACTATCTCATTCTCTTCCTCGTCTCGTCGGTCGTGGCCATGCTGCCGATCACCGTTGGAGGTGCCGGCGCGCGCGAACTCACCTTCCTCTACGGCGCGCAGTATCTCGCCATACAAGCCGAGAAGGCCGTGGCGATCGGCTTCCTCTTCTACCTCATGGCCACCGCCGTGGCGTTTACGGGCATCTTGTTCAGTTTTCACCCGAAGGCGATCGTGACGCCCCGGGTACCCACCCCGCCGCAGGACGATATATCGCAATCCGAGTAGCCCGGTCCAATTCCTGCTTACGGTCCCTTTCGTCCATCAAGCCTCCTTTCTCTATCTTATCCGCATGAATCCCTATTCCCTGCTGATCCTGCTGTCCGGGCTGGTCATCTTTTCCTACTTGTTCGATATGTTCTCGCGCCGGACCAACATCCCGTCCGTGCTGCTGCTCATGTTGACCGGGATCGGGATGAGGTATGTCTCGGTCCAGGCCGGGATCCCGCTCCAGGACTTCAATACCCTTCTGCCCCTGTTGGGGACAGTGGGCCTGATCATGATCGTCTTCGAGGGCGCCCTCGAACTCACCTATGAACCGGCAAAAAAGGCCCTGATCCGGAATGCCTTCAATGCCGCCCTGTTCCTGCTGCTCCTGACCGCAGGCGCCATCACCGTCTTCTTCCATTATATGACCGGCAAGCC
Source organism: uncultured Saprospiraceae bacterium (assembly GCA_964391045.1). Lineage (GTDB taxonomy): Bacteria > Bacteroidota > Bacteroidia > Chitinophagales > Saprospiraceae > Opimibacter. The sequence goes on along the minus strand of CAYMLN010000002.1, from coordinate 14,581 downwards.
CTGGCATGATTGCCTGCTCAACGCGATCCCGTTCTCGGTGATCAGCTCCGCGATCGCCATCCCCTCCGTCGCGTCGCTCACTGCGGCCAAGAAGGAATTCATCGTCTATGAATCTTCCTTCTCCGACATCCTGGGCATCATGCTGTTCAACATCGTGTTATCCAACGACGTATTGAGCGGAACGGCGGTCCTGGATTTCGGCCTGGAGTTGCTGATCATCGCCGCCCTCACCCTGGTCTGCTGCTTCGCCTTTCTCTTCCTCATGGGCCGGATGAGGCATCAGGTCAAGTTCTTCCTTATCATTTCCGCCCTGGTCCTCGTCTATGCGGCGGGAAAGCTCCTCCATCTCTCGACCCTGGTCATCATCCTGGCGTTCGGGCTTTTCCTGGGCAACATTAACCTCATCATCCGGAAGTTGAGGGACTTCGGACCCACGCGCTTCATGGCTGCCCTGATGCCCTACCCGGGCCTCCACGGGGACCTGAAAGGCCTGCATCAGTTATCCGCCGAGAGCGCCTTCCTGCTCCGCACATTCTTCTTCCTCGTGTTTGGCTATACGCTGGACATCGAACAGCTTTTCCAGCTGGAAACGGTTCGGATCGGCGCGGGCATCCTCGCCGTGACCTATATCCTGCGGCTCGTGTACCTCCGGCTGATCGCTAAGGCGCATCTCTGGCCGGAGGTCATGATCTCGCCCCGGGGATTGATCAGTGTTTTACTATTTTTAGGCATTCCAATGGAGAGGTGGATCATCGCGTCCGGCAACGGATTGCTGATCTTCACCATCCTGGCCTCCGGTTTGTTGATGACGGCGGGGCTGATAACAACGGGACGTAAACCAACTGAATCAGGAGACGAATAACCATGATCACAGCGATTATCCTCTGTTTTGTCGTCGGCTACATCGCCATTGCGACCGAGCATCTTATCAAGATCAACAAGGCCGCCACGGCCCTGCTCACGGGCGTCGTCTGCTGGACGCTGTATGCCTTCATGCAGTCGGACATCCACGCCGCCTCCCATCACCTGGCCGAACATTTGGGCGAGATCGCCGGGATCCTGTTCTTCCTGATGGGCGCCATGACCATCGTCGAGCTGATCGACGCGCATGATGGCTTCGAGGTCATCACGGACAGGATCAATACGCGTAGCCGGCGCAAGCTGATCTGGATGGTCTGCATACTCACGTTTTTCCTCTCCGCGGTCCTCGACAACCTGACGACGACAATCGTCATGGTCTCGCTGATCCGGAAGATCATCTCGGGCCAACAGCAGCGATTGCTCTTCGTCTCCATGGTCGTGATCGCCGCCAATGCCGGCGGCGCCTGGTCGCCCATCGGCGACGTGACGACGACGATGCTGTGGATCGGCGGTCAGATCACTTCGTTGTCCACAATAACGCACCTCATCGTTCCCAGTCTCGTCTGTCTGATCCTGCCGCTACTCGTGGTTTCCTGGTCGCTCAAGGGCGACGAGCCCGCCATGCCCCACCAGGCGCCACACGACGTGATCTCCGGGCCCGGCGAGCGCAGGGCCGTCTTCTACATCGGGATCCTGAGCCTCATCTCCGTACCCGTGTTCAAGTCCCTGACGCACCTGCCCCCCTACATGGGCATGATGCTCGCCTTGTCGGTGATGTGGATCGTCACGGAGTTCATCCACAACGAGAAGGACGAACGGGACAAGGACAAGCTCTCGGTCCTCTCCGCCCTGCGGAAGATCGACATGCCGAGCGTGTTGTTCTTCTTCGGCATCCTGCTCGCCATCGGGGTCCTTCAGCAGGCCGGTACGCTGGCCAGCCTCGCCGGCTGGATGGACAGCACGATCGGGAATATCAACCTGGTGGTCATGGCGATCGGCGTCTTGTCGGCCGTCGTCGACAACGTGCCGCTCGTGGCCGGCGCCATGGGCATGTATTCGCTGGAGACCTATCCGACAGACCACTACTTCTGGCAATTCCTCGCCTACAGTGCGGGGACCGGCGGCAGCATGCTTATCATCGGTTCTGCGGCCGGCGTGGCCGCGATGGGCCTCGAGCACATCGATTTCTTCTGGTACCTCAAGCGCATCTCGATCCTCGCGCTCATCGGATTCGTGGGCGGCGCGCTGGTCTACATCGTGCAAATGCAGGTCGTTTATTAAACGCGGCTCACGACAAGACGCTCCAGTCCGGTTCACCGGACACAGTTTCCCGCATGTTGAAGGCCACCACCTCGGCCATGCTGCCGGCGCGGCTGAACACGGCCCGCTGCCGCGCTGCACTGTTTCCCTGCCGGATGATGGCCAGCAGGTGTTCCGCCTGTACCCCATAATCCAGGCGATGGGCATAGGGGACAAGGCGCTCCATCCAGCGGTATAGGTTGTCACGCATCGGCTCCGGCGCCAGGGTCGAATACCGGATGAGGTCCGCATCGAGCCCGGAGCGGATCGCGCGCCACTTGTTTTCACGCAACCACCAATCCGGAGGCCGGAGCGACACATCCGCATCCGGTTCACCGCCATGGTCCTGGAACCAATGCGCGAGCATGTGCACGAAGGCGACGATCGCCTCGAGTTCGTACATCGTTGCCGGGCCGTCGCAGATCCGGATCTCGAGTGTGCCGAGTCGCGGACTCGGGCGAAGGTCCCACCAGATATCCTTCATGCTTTCGATCGATCCGGTGCCGACGAGGTTGGCATACAGGGCGCTGAAGTCGGCCCATGAATTGACCGGGTAAGGCAGGCCGGATGTCGGATGCGCCTCGTAGGCGGTGGGACGCGCCGCGTCCAGGCCGGTGTCGATGCCGCGCCAGAAGGGCGAACTGGCGGACAACGCGATGAGGTGCGGGATAAATTGCAGGAAAAAATTATTGTACCGGATGCACGCGTCCCCGTCGGCCATGCCGAGGTGGATGTGCATGCCGTACACCGCCATCCGCCGGATGAGCCACTGGTTGCGCTCGGTCAACTTGAAATACCGGGGCCCGGCCGAGACCAGGCGGTCCTGGTAATCGGCCAGCGGATTCGTGCCCGTGCCGGCCAGCCCGATACCCAGGCGATCGAGTTGCGGACCAAGGATGTCGAGTACTTCCTGGAGTTGGTGACTGGCCTCCCGCGCATTCGAGCACACGCCCGTGATCACCTCGATGGTGCTTTGGAACATCTCCCCGATCAGGCGCGGGTGGTCGACGGCGTCGAGCAGGTCCGGGGCGCGAGGCACTAATTGGAGCGTTTCCGTGTCGATGAGTTGATACTCGGCCTCTACGCCCAACGTGAGCGTTTGGGCATTCGGCTTGAATTCCAGTGGTTCGTTCATAGACTATGCGATAGGCCGCGGCCGCGGGCTTTCAGTGGGATTTTGGAAGATAGGGAATTTGCCGAAAATGCGGCCGGTCGCGAGACCTGTCACATGAAAGGTGTGCGCGTCCATGACAGGTGCAGCCGCCATCGTATTTTTATGGACAATGGTTCCCCGCAAGGCTTCCGGCCTGAATGATCGAATCGCGGAATTCCTCGATGCCGCAAAATCGTACCTCGACAGGTACCTGGCGAGCCGCGATCCCGAAGACCTGCACCAGATGCGCCTGTCGTTGAAACGGGCCCGGGCGGTGGCCTGGATTCACGACAAGGCTGGGGGACATCGGCGCATCCGCAAGCAGCTGAAACCGTGGATTCGGCTGTATCGGCTGTCCGGCGAAGTCCGCGACCTGGAGGTCCAGCTGAAGCTGCTCCGTTCGTTGGATGCGCCGCCTGTGACCATCACGCGCTGGGAAGCGTTGCTGGCCCACGCGCGGGATTCGTTCCTGGAAGAAGCGCGCGGTGGTGATGGTACGCTCGTCAAGTGTACAAGGAACATTCGCCGGCATGCCGGCTGTCTCGCAGCCAATCCGGCCATTGAAACCGTCAGGCAGCTTTGGACGGATGCGACGCGCGACCTCGACCCGGCGAACAGCCTGCATTGGCACGAGAACCGAAAGCGCCTCAAGCGCCTGATCTATTTGGACCGCCAGTTGCCCGGGATGTTCCATCTGCTGCCGCTTGTGCCGTACTCGATCGGAATGCGCATGGACGACCTGCAGGACACCCTCGGGAAATGGCATGACGTCGTGATCGTCCTGGAGGCATTTGACCGACATCCGATGACCGAAGCCGAGGCAGGTTTTTTCCGGGAGGTCCTTAAGCCCAGGCTGGCCGCGCTCATCGCGCGTGTGCATCAGGACGCCGACGCATGGCTTGTCCTGGCCCGGACCTTCCAGCCTTGAGTATCATGCGAGACTTTTTCATGCGGCAGGCAAGAGATCCCGCAGCATGACCATGACATCCTTTCGCTTTCTCCGCGAGATCTCGGGCTGGCTGTCGTCGGCCATCACGACATGACTGCCGTCGTCGATCCCCGCGATATAGAGCGGGTTGATCAAATGGGCGCGGTGGATGCGGATGAAACCGAACGGCCGCAGGTCCGCCTCATACAGGCGGAGGACGCGGGCCATCAGGATCGGCCGTTCACGGTCGCGCAGGTAGATGGACGTGTAGTTGCCGTCCGCCTCCAGGCGCACGATATCGCGGGGCAGGATCCGGTGCTGGCCGCCCTTGTAGGGCAGGACGAGGGGTTCGGGGTTCGACGCCAGGGCAGCGGAGAGGAAAGCGAGCATCGTGTTCATGCGTTATTGGGTTTGAATGGTGTCGATCGTGGCATCGATAATCTCGATGCGATGGTCAAACCACCACCAGACGGCCAGGGCAATCAGCAGGAAAAGGCCGATCACCATCCAAAGGGCACGGGGAAATGCGGAGTCATTGGCCATCATCAGCGGGTTGTGACGTGATGCGGCAAAGATTGAGGTCAGCCTGCCCGGCCTCCAAGAAACGGATGGGGACAACGTCGGGACGCAGGGCGGGACAATGTCGGGACGCCCTTGGGGACATTTTGGGGACAATGTCCAACCCCTTGAAGATGAAGGATAAAGAGAAGGCCCCCGGACCTCAGATCAGGTCGACGAGCTCGTCGAGTCCCCCTTCTTCAGGGAGGTCGATCTTCTTGCGCAGGCGCTGGCGCGTCTTTTTGATGGCATCGTAGCTGATGCCGAGCATGCCGGCCATCTCCTTCGGCGTGAGCTGGAGCTTGGTGAGCGCGACCAGTCGCGTCTCGGCCGGGGTGAGATCGGTGAATTGCTGCCGGAGGCGCTCGAAGAAACCGGGATAAACCTTATCGAAAAGGATCCGGAAGTCCTTCCAGTCGTCCTCGGTGAGGATCGTCGAGGAAAGCAGTTGATGCAGATGCTCGTGCCGGTCGCCGGCCCGGTCCTCGGCCTGGAGGGATTCCAGTTCCGTGCGGAAGGTCTCCACGAGTTCGCTCTTCTCCCGCAGCGCCTGGGTAAAGATCCGCAACTGGTCGCGCGCGGCATTCAACTCGTCCTGTGCGGCCTGCTCGCGCACCTGGGCCAACTGCTGTTCGCGAAGACGCCGGGCCTTATACTGGCGCAGGACGAGAAGGGCAATGATGGTCCCCATCCCGAGGATCACGATGAGGCCGTTCCGGATCAGGATCTGCCGGCTGCGCTGCTGCTCGAGGAGATCGAGCTGGTGCGCGTACTGCTCGACCTCGACCTTGACCTTCGCCTGGTTGATCAGGTGGAGGTCGTTTTCCCGGGCATGGCGATCCCGGTGTAGGTTAAACGAATCGATGTAGCGGAAGGCTTCCGGATACCGCCCCTGGAGCCGGCTGATCTCAGCCAGGTTGCGGTAATACCCGGACAGGGCCCGTGAACTTCCGTTGTCAATATACCGCCGGCCATAGTCCAGGTAAGCGCCGGCCTGGTCGAGTTCACCCCGGCGAAGGTGGATCGTGGCCAACTGCATGGCGGCATTCACCGCGCTGGCGCGTTCACCCGTCCGGTCACTCATCCGGAAATCCGCCTCGAGCAGGGGAAAAGCGTCATCGTACCGTTCTTGCAGGTAGAGGACATGCCCTTTGTTGCCATGCGCCAACGCCGCCCAGAAGGTATCCTGCACCGCAGCGGCCTGGTCATGGGCCATATCGAAATACAGGATAGCGGAATCGTATTTCATGTCCCGGAGATAGCACATGCCCAAGGTATTGGCGGTCTTGCGGAAATCGCCGACCTCGTCGAGCTGGGGCGTAAGGGCAATCGCCTCCCGTAATAGCGCAGAGGCCTCCGTATAGTTGCCATAGGCATAGTGGGCCAGGGCCATGCCTTCCAGCAGGCGAATGTTGGATGGGGACTTTTCCAGACCCAGTTGCTTCAGGCGCCGGTAGCCCCGCTGCATGTTCTCGAATGCCGGACCGTAATTGGACTGTGCATTGTAGATCAGCCCACGCCGGATCCACAACTCGGCCTCGACGACGGGCCAGTCACGCCGGACGGCAGTTTCTATGGCCTGGGAAAAGATCACCAGGGCCTCCGGGATGTACATACGGCGGTAGGACGCCTCGTACTCCGCGCGGATGATAAACGCCTGCTGCTCGAGGAATTCTTCTCCGGCTGCACGGAAAGCTTCTTCCAGCTCCGTCACCCATGCGAGGGTTCGAATCGTGTCCGCAAGCATTGGAGGCGTATACGCGGCCCACATCGTGCGCACTCGTTGAGCCTCAGGCAACGCGAGGATATCGCCGGCTGATGGTTGCGCGTACGTCAGGGCCAACGGCCAGAGCACAATCGCCAGGCCGAACCAGAAGCGCATTGAACGCAAGCCGAAATGGATGCGGGTATGCCCCATACCTGTCAAAGATAAACGGCGAACCTCGGATGCGAACGTCAGCCGATAAGCCAAAAGAGCCCCGCGACAAGTGCGCTGTACACGATCACCTGGCCCAACATCATCGCGGTCCGGCGCTTATCCCCGAAGGGATCGGCCGACCTTGAAAACTGTTGCAATCCGCCCAGGCTGGCCACGCCCCGCGCCCCATAGGCCATGCAAAAACGCGCACGCGCCTGCAGGAATCCGGAGAAGGCGATGCCGGCCGGGAAGATCAACATCAACCGGAAAACAGGGCCAAGGCTGAAAAGCTCGACAGCCACGATCCAGAGAATCGATAGGAACAAGCCGAAATAACCGACCCGGCGTCGCCGGGCGGTTTCTTCAGGGCCAATGTTGCAGGCCTGCGCCTGTTCGCCTGTTTCCCCCACCGTCATCACATTGAGACTTGGAACGATGCCCTAGGCCAGCGTGGCTTCGAGCGTGATCGCTGCATTCAGCAGCTTGCTCACCGGGCAGTTGGCCTTTGCATCCTCGGCGCACTCGGCAAAGCGTGCCTGCTCCATGCCGGGTACGCTGGCCCTGACGACAAGTCGGCTCTCCGTGATGGTGCCGGCTTCGAGGGTGATCGTGCAGGTGGTCTCAATGTGGTCGGCGGTAAACCCGGCTGCATTCAGGACGAAGGCCAGCTTCATCGAGAAGCAACCCGAATGGGCGGCGGCGATAAGTTCTTCGGGATTGGTTCCAACCCCGTCTTCGAATCGGGTCTTGTAGCCGTATTGGTCAGTATTCAGGATGCCGGATTGGGTGGACATGGTCCCTCTCCCCTCTTTGCCTGTGCCGGCCCAGCTGGCCGTGGCGGAACGCTTCATAATGGTCGGATTTTCTATGGTTTGATCGTCAAAAATACGGATCGGCGACGCCAATCCATGGTTTCCGGAGTAAAACAGGGCGGCGGGCGGATAGGTTTTGCCTGTTTTAGTAAATTTATATTTTATTGCAAAACAGTTGTTTACAAAATTTATTATTTTTTAATATGAAATAACGACCCATTCGGCACGGATTTGTGAACTTTTCGGGTCAACGGAATGTAATTCCAATGTTAACTTTGTGTAAACTCGTTTTTAAACTCCTCCATCCGCATGGCAAACCTCAGGTATGAAGAATCGCATCGCATCGGGAAATGGGACCTCATGGCCCTGATGACCGCCGTGGCGGTCGCGGGCTTGCTGGTCATGGCCCAGATGCTGCGGTCGGGCCATACGGAACGGAGCATCCTGTTGCCCCTGGCCCTGGCCATCCTGGTCCTCGCTGGCGTCGTCTATTATCTCTACACGCTCCGCCTCGTGGCCCGGTACACCGACAAGAATATCAAGCTCTGCATGATGCCGGTCGGGACGGTCAAGCGCAAGATCAAATGGGATGACGTTCTCGAGACGGAGATCGTGGCCGCCCCGCGCGAGTCGAAGGTCAATCAATGGGCAAGCCAGTTGTCCGGCCTCAGCACGGTCGTGACACCGTCAACCGAAGCCTGCCTGCATCTCAAGTTGAAGAACAACGAAGAGATCACCATCGGCTGCCAGGATCCCGAGGCACTGCAACAAATTGTCGACCGGATCAGGAATAAAGTGCAGGGCTGACCATACAGGAATAACCCCTGACAGGACCAAGATTGTGAAACCGGCCTCGTGCCGGTTTCTTCATTCAGGCCGGCGCGAATTAGTCGTCCTGGTCGGGAATGAGGTCCAGCCGGTCGCGCAATTCTTGCATCAGGGGATTCTTCGCGGCGAGCATCTCGAACTTCTCGCGGCTCGAGAGCAACTTCCGCGGCTTGATGATCTCCTTGCTCCGGTCGAGGTCGGCGTCGATCTCCACCGTAATGGTCAGGTCTGAACGCTTGACCAGGCTGCGAAGGCCGTCGATCAGGTTGCCCTCCGCAACGATCCGGTTCTTGCCGGTCTGGCTGCCGGTACGGATCACCAGCGTATACTCATTTCGCACCTCCAGGATGGCATCGCCCATCGTCTGGCGCATCGACGGCGAGGTGTGCTTTTCGGCGAAAGCCTGCCAGAATTCCAGCACGACCGGCAGGGAAAGTACCGGCAGTTTCTTCTTGTCTTCGGCAAGGTCGGCCTCGGCCTTTTGGCGCAACTTGCCCAGGTCCTTGAGACTGGGAATGAGCGGCCCATTGGGAGTGATAGGGGCAGCAGGTCGTGGCGGGGTGGCCGGAACGGCAGTTTCCCCGGCTGTCGTCTTCTCCTCGGCTGCCGGTGCTGCGATCACAGGTGTGGTATCCGCAGGCATGCTGGCCCGGTCCTGCCGGACAGGCGGAGTGTCGATCGATAGTTCGGGTTGAGGAGAAAAACTGTCGGCGGGGGATCCGGCGCTTATCGGTCCGGCGTGCTCGGGCTCACGGTTTTTTTTTTCGGGATCTCCCGAGGAGATCCCGTCCTGCACGACCCGGCGGTGCGCGTAGCACATCCGCACGAGGGCCATCTCGATGTGTAGCCACTTGTGCAGGGCCCGGTCGTAATGGATCTCGCACTCGTTGATCTGGTCGAGGTAGGTGACCAGGCTCGCCTTGCGGATCGCGTGCGCCTGGTCGAGGTATCGCGCCTTGATCTTGTCGCCGTGCGTCAGCAGCTCGGCCGTGGCGACGTCCTTGCACAGGAGCACGTCCCGCAGGTGCTCGGCCAACCCGGAAAGGAATGCCTCACCTTCAAAGCCGGCCCGCTGGATCTCCGCCAGGATGAGGAAGATCTGGGTCAGGTCCTCCCGCAGGAGCGCATCCGTCACGCGGAAGAAGAAATCGTAATCGAGTAATTGCAGGCTGCTCAGCACACCCGCATAGGTGATGTTGCCCCGCGACTGGCTCGCGATCCGGTCGAAGATGGACAGCGAATCGCGCAGCGACCCGTCGCCCTTCTGGGCGATGATGACGAGCCCTTCGTCCTCCGCAGTGATGGACTCCTGCGCACAGATCGCGCGGAGATGCGCCGCGATCTCCGGCACCGGGATGCGGCGGAAGTCAAACGACTGGCACCGCGACAAGATCGTCGGGAGGATCTTGTGCTTCTCCGTCGTGGCGAGGATAAACTTGACATACGGCGGCGGCTCTTCCAGCGTCTTGAGGAAGGCGTTGAAGGCGGCCGTGCTGAGCATGTGCACCTCGTCGATGATGTACACCTTGTACTTGCCCTGCGCGGGCGGCATCCGGACCTGCTCCACGAGCGCCCGGATATTGTCCACCGAGTTGTTGGACGCCGCGTCCAGCTCGAAGATGTTGAACGAGCTGTTGACGTTGAACGCCTGGCACGAGGCGCAGGTGTTGCAGGCCTCGCCCTCGGGCGTGAGGTTCTCGCAATTGATCGCCTTCGCCAGGATCCGGGCCACGGTGGTCTTGCCGACCCCGCGGGGGCCGCAAAACAGGTAGGCGTGCGCCACCTGCTGGCTCCGCAGCGCGTGCACGAGGGTATCCGTCACGTGCGCCTGCCCAACCACGCTGTCGAAGGTGGCGGGCCGATACTTACGGGCAGAAACGATATACTGGCTCATGGCGAAAGGACCCCAAAGGTAGGGAAATGACCAGCTTGCTGGTAGTTGACGGCGAACGGTCAACGGCAAAGGGCAAAGGGCAATATTGCAGCGGGGCTTGCCCCTGCGGATCATTTCAATAAAATGGGGGCTACCTGACAGGGCGAGTAAACGGCAAACGGCTCGGTCACACGCTACCAGAGTGAATGAGAATCCAGTGACGTAGTCACGACCGCTCCAGTAACGCCGGGTTTTAACCCGGCGAAATTGGAGCGGGATAGGAAACCCCGATCCCGCAAAGACGGGATCGGGGTGAATAACACCTTCCGAAGGACTGATGTACGCCGGGCAGGTTATACTTTTATCACCGGATGCCACACCATAGGACGGTAAAGGGCAACCGCGACCATCACCCAGCTGTTCACACACTATGAAAATCGCGCTCGCGCAACTCAATTACCACATCGGCAACTTCGACGGCAATGCCGCGAAGATGCTTGACGCCGTCGCCACGGCCCGGGCCGAAGGGGCCGACCTGATCGTCTTCGGCGAACTCGCCACGACGGGATACCCGCCGCGGGATTTCCTGGAATTCCGCGATTTCATCCGTCATGCGGAAGGCGTCATCGACGCCCTGAAAGCGGCCTCGCAGGGCATCGGCATCGTCGTCGGCAGCCCGACGGTTAATCCTGTCGTCGAGGGCAAGGACCTCTACAACAGCGTCTACTTGCTGTTTGATGGCGAAGTCCTCCACGTCCAGCACAAGACGCTGCTCCCGACCTACGACATCTTCGACGAGTACCGCTACTTCGAACCCGCGACCGCTCATCAGACAGTGATGTTCAAGGGAAAGCGCCTCGCCCTCACGATCTGCGAGGACCTGTGGAACCTCGGCAATGAAAACCCGCTCTACACCGTCTGCCCGATGGACCGCATGATGGACCAGCGGCCGGACGTCATGATCAATGTATCGGCATCGCCGTTCGACTACGACCATGCGGCCGATCGATTGGAGGTGCTTCGCGCCAATGTCAAGCGATACAACTTGCCGTTGTTTTACAGCAACGTCGTCGGGGCGCAGACGGAGATCATCTTTGACGGCGGCTCGGTCGTGTTCTCGCCGGACGGTAATGTGTATGATGAAATGTCCTACTTCCGCGAAGAGGTCCGCTACTACGACCTCGACGCGGTCATGCGGGGCGGCGTGCATCGCGAGCAACCCAAGGAGCGCATGCCGCTGATCCATGACGCGCTTCTGCTCGGGCTGCGCGACTATTTCGGCAAGATGGGCTTGAAAAAGGCCATCCTCGGCCTCAGCGGCGGCATCGACTCGGCCGTCACCGCGGTGCTGGCCGTACGCGCCCTGGGGGCGGACAACGTGCGCGGCGTCATGATGCCGAGTCCGTTCAGCTCGGCCCACAGCGTCGACGACGCCGTGGCGCTGGCCCAAAACCTGGGCATCCGCTACGACATCATCCCGATCGAAAAACCCTACCAGGCCTTCCTCGAGACCCGCGCACCGGTGATGGAGGAGAAGCCTTTCGACGTCACGGAAGAAAACATCCAGGCCCGCTGCCGCGGCATTATCCTGATGGGTATATCCAACAAGTTTGGCCACATCCTGCTCAACACGACCAACAAGAGCGAGATGGCGGTCGGCTACGGCACCCTCTACGGCGACCTGGCCGGCGGCCTGTCCGTGCTCGCCGACGTGTACAAGACGGAGGTCTACCAACTGGCCGAGTACATCAACAAGGACGGCGAGGTCATCCCCCGCAACTCCATCCAAAAGCCCCCGAGCGCCGAGCTGCGGCCCAACCAGAAGGACAGTGACAGCCTGCCGGAGTATCACATCCTCGATCCCATCCTGCACCACTACATCGAGCAGCGACTGGGTCCGCAGGAGATCATCGCCGACGGCTTTAACGAAGCCCTCGTGCGCCGCGTCCTCCGCCTGGTCAACATCAATGAGTTCAAGCGGCACCAGACCGCGCCCGTGTTGCGCGTCTCGCCGAAGGCGTTTGGCGTGGGGAGGCGCGTGCCGATCGTGGGGAAATACCTCAGCTAAAAAGGCGAAGGGCAAAGGGCAAAGGGCAAAGGGCAAAGGGCGAAGGGCGAAGGGCAAAGGGCGAAGGGCGAAGGGCAAAGGGCGAAGGGCAAAGGACGAAGGGCAAAGGACGAAAAAAGGTCCCTGAGGTTCTCGAAGGGCCGGTATCATTGCGCCTTTGCGTCTTGGCGCGAGCATTGATAATCCCTGGAATGGTGTATTCTGATTTCACCACAGATACCACCGATTACACACAGATGCCCACAGATCCAAAAACACGGAAGGCCGGTGATTCCGGCCTCCCAGCGTCTTTCAAATTCACTTTTTAAGGAGATCCCGGATCTCCGCGAGCAGCTGCTCCTGCGTCGGTCCCGGCGGCGGGGCGGGCGCTTCCTCCTTCTTCTTGGCAACGGCATTGAATGCCTTCACGACCAGGAACAAGATCCAGGCGATGACCAGGAATTTAATGATGGCGGACAGGAAGCTGCCGTATTTGACGGCGCCCCAGGCGAGCGATTCAATATCCTGCGCGCCTGCGGCTTCAAGCGCCGGGGTGAGTAACAGGGGCGTGATGATATCACCGACCAATGAGTTGATGATCGCGCTGAAAGCGGCACCGATGACCACGGCAACCGCCAGGTCGATCACATTGCCGCGCATGATGAAAGCCTTGAATTCCTTGAGCATATCCGTTCGTTTGGTTTAGCTCAAGATAGTAAATTCTCAGGCTTTCAGCGTCTCCCGGATCTTGTTGAGCGCCGAGCCGGCCTGGAGCCACTCGACCTGCTGCGCGTTGTACCCGTGCTGGACATCAAAGACATCTTCCGTGCCGTCGGCATGGCGGAGGCGTACCTTGAGCGCGGCATCCGGCCCGAAAGTCTCGAAACCGAGGATGTCCACGAGGTCGTCCTGCCGCACGAGGTCGTAGTCGGCCGGATTTGTAAACGTGAGCGCGAGCATCCCCTGCTTCTTCAGGTTGGTCTGGTGGATGCGGGCAAACGACTTGACAATGATGGCCCGCACGCCGAGGTAGCGCGGCTCCATGGCCGCGTGTTCGCGTGACGATCCCTCGCCGTAGTTCTCCTCGCCGAAGACGACCGTGGAGATGCCGTTGCGCTGGTAGGTCCGCGCCGAGTCCGGCACGCCCATGTACTCGTGCGTCACGAAGTTGAGCACCTTGTTGGCCTCGCCGTTGTATGCATTGATCGCGCCGATAAAGCAGTTGTTCGAGATGTTCTCCAGGTGGCCGCGGTACTTGAGCCACGGGCCGGCCATGGAGATGTGGTCGGTCGTACACTTGCCCTGGGCCTTGAGGAGCACGCGCATGCCCGTGACCTGGGTCGGGGTGATCGGCACGAAGGGCTCGAGCAATTGCAGGCGGTCCGACGTCGGGCTGACGGCCACGCTGACGGACGCGCCGTCGGGCGAGGGCGCCTGGTAGCCGACATCTTCGGCTTCAAACCCGCGCGGGGGCAGCTCGACACCGGCCGGCGGGTCGAATTTCACCTGCTCGCCGTCAGCATTGGTCAGCGTATCGGTCAGCGGGTTGAAGGTGAGGTCGCCGGCAAAGACAAGCGCGGTGACGATCTCCGGCGAGGCGACGAAGGCATGCGTCGAAGCGTTACCGTCATTGCGCTTCGCGAAATTGCGGTTGAAGGAGGTGATGATGGAGTTCTTGCGCGTGGGGTCGTCCATGTGGCGCGCCCATTGCCCGATGCACGGGCCGCAGGCGTTGGCCAGGACAAGGCCGCCGATATCCTCAAAGGTCTGCAACAGGCCGTCGCGCTCAACAGTGGAGCGGATGAGTTCGGAGCCCGGGGTCACCGTGTACTCCGACTTGACCTTGAGTTTCTTGTCGCGGGCCTGCCGGGCGATCGAGGCTGCCCGGGTGATGTCCTCGTAGGACGAGTTGGTGCACGAGCCGATCAGGCCGACATCCAGCTTCGCCGGATAATCATTCTTGCGCACGGCTTCGGCAAATTCGCTGATCGGCCAGGCGAGGTCGGGCGTGTATGGGCCGTTGATATGCGGCTCGAGCGTATTGAGGTCGATCTCGATGACCTGGTCGAAGTACTTCGCCGGATCGGCATAGCATTCCGGGTCGCCGGTCAGGTGCGCGGCCACGCCGTCGGCGAGGGCCGCCACTTCGGCACGACCGGTCGCTTTCAGGAAGCGCGACATCGAATCGTCATACCCGAAGGTCGAGGTCGTGGCGCCGGACTCGGCGCCCAAGTTGCAGATCGTACCCATCCCGGTGCAGGACAACGACATTTCGCCGTCGCCAAAAAATTAGAAGATGGCCCC
>CAYMLN010000001.1:29222-36340 GCA_964391045.1 uncultured Saprospiraceae bacterium | reverse complement strand
GTGACTCCCCAGTGATCGTGGTCTCCAGGGACTTTCCCACGTTGGCCTTCCGGAGGATGCCCAGCACAGCGATCGGATCAGTCGGCGAGATCAAGGCGCCAAACAGCAGGCAGTAGATGAACGGCACCTCAACGCTGAACATGGGACACAGGTAATACAGGATGATCCCGATAACAAAGGTGGAGATCACCACGCTGAGCGTGGAGAAGATCATGACCGGGTACCGCTGTTGCCTCAGGTCGGCGATATTGACGTGAATGGCGCCGGCAAACAACAGGAAGTTGAGCATGGCCCCCATCAGGACCTCCGTAAAATCGAGCCCCGAGACGAAAGCGAAGAGGTCCCGCGTGGTCTCCGGGAACAGGTGCTGCCCGCCGAATCGCACGATCAGCGATACACCGATCGCCATGATCATGATGCCGATGGTCGGCGGCAACTTGATGAACCGATGGTTGAGATACGCGAAAAACGAGGCCAGGACGATGAGGATGGAAAACGAGTAATACAGCTCCATTCGATCAGTGGTGTGTGGTGATTGTCCGGCAAGCCGGATTCGCAAGAAAATAAAAATATCATACATCACCCCGGCCCGGCCCCATGCGGCTCTGCGGCCGGGCGATGTTGCCAACCCAAACAGTTCACTATTTTGGACCACGAATCACAACAGATGAAAAATTTCCTGCTCCTCGCATTGCTGCTCGGCGCCCCGACCCTCGCGGCCCAATGGACCGTTTCCTTCCACCAATCCTTCCTGCCCTTCGCCGGCCTCAGCTACGGGTTTGGCGACCGCTTCAGGCTCGAGGCGCGCGTGGGCACGGACCTCGACTTCAACAGCGTCACGGCGGAAGGCGTTGCCCTCTTTGACATCCTCGACGAGGAGGATTACGAGCTCTATGCGGGCCTCGGGGGACACACCAACGATCCCTTCAACGGCATGGTCATCGCCATGGGCCTGAACATCTATCCGTTCGCCGAGAAGCGCTTCGGCTTCCACATCGAACTCGCGCCGCTGATCGGTATTCCGCTGGATTCGGTCGACGAGAACACAAGGCTGCGGGGGAGTTGGGGAATCCGATACCGGTTCCTGCGGAAGTGAAAAGCTAAAAACTATAAGCTAAAAGCTAAAAACTAAAAGCTAAAAGTGAACAATGAACAATGAACAATGAACAGTGAACAGTGAACAATCTGACTCTGTGGGAAAATCCGCGTCTCTGTGGGAAATGTGAAATCCGCTTGAACTGAACAGAGCGCAAAGAGTATCCTATTGCCGTTTACCGTTTGCCCTTTACCGTTATCCGTTATCCGTTATCCGTTATCCGTTATCCGAATCATGAAGCGCATCCTCTTTCCGATCATCACGCTATTCCTTACGGTCGTCGACCTCCGGGCCCAGACGCTTCATGTCGGCGCAGGTCAACCGTATGCCACGCTCCCTGCAGCCGCTGCCGATGCCGAGCCGGGCGATACGATCCTCATCCACGGCGGGACCTACCCGGGCGGGATCTATATCGAGAACCTGCAGGGTACGCCAGCTGCCTGGATCCATATCCGGGCCGTGGAGGGGGACACCGTGATCTACCGGGGCGGGACGAACGCCTGGCAATTTACCGACGCAGCGTACCTGCACATTTATGGGATCATCTTCCGGGAGCAGACGGGCAACGGGGTGAACTTCGATGACGGGGGCACGTATGACACCCCTGCGCATCATGTGATCTTCGAGACATGCGAGTTCCGGGACATCAATGCGGCGGGCAACAACGACCTGTTGAAACTGTCGGGTGTGGATTCGTTTGAAGTGCGGCACTGCTATTTTCTCAATGGCGCGGCTGGCGGAAGCGGCATCGACATGGTGGGCTGCCACGACAGCGTGATCCGAAATTGTTACTTCGAAAATCTCGGTTCGAATTCCATCCAAGCGAAGGGCGGCACGCGCAACATCCGGATCGAGGCAAACCATTTTCGAAACGGCGGCGCCCGCGCAGTCAACCTGGGCGGAAGTACGGGGCTCGCTTTTTTCCGGCCGATCGACGCCCCCTACGAAGCCGCGGACCTCAAGGTGTACAGCAACATCTTCATGGGCTCGGAAGCCCCGATCGCGTTTGTGGGTACCACCGGGACCGAGGTGGTCAACAACACCATCTTCCTGCCCGGCAAATGGGTCCTGCGCATCCTCCAGGAAACCGTGGATCCCGACCGGTTCGCGCCCTGCGGCAATAATACGTTTCGCAACAACATCGTCTATCTCGACAATGCGGTCAACGTGACGTGCAACATCGGGCCGAATACGGCGCCGGAGACCTTCACCTTTTCAAACAATCTCTGGTTTCACAGCCAGAATCCCAACTGGCCCGGACCGGTCCTACCGGTTGAGGATACGGACCAGATTGTCGGGGAAGATCCCCGCTTTGAGTCCCCGACCTGGGATTGGTCGAACTTCATCCTTCGACCGGAGAGTCCGGCTATTGGTGTCGGCTATCCCGTGGCCGCGCCTGCGCACGACGTTCTCGGCTTCGCGTTTCTTTCACCGCGCTCGATCGGCGCCATTGAAGGCGGGGAGGCCACAGCTATCCAGATACCGTACTGGACAGCTCCGGGCAAGCTCCGCATCTGGCCTTCCCCGGCCACCGAGGTCATCCGTGCGGAATGGGATTCGCAAGACGGACAGCCTGCAAGGATCCGCTTGTTCGGAACCGATGGCCGGCAGCTCCCGCCGCCAGTGGTCGTATGGACGGGAACGGGATCCTGCGACATCCGGCTGCACGGAGACATCCACGGCCTGGTCATTGTCGTGCTTGACTTTCCGGGAGGCTTCAAGGCCGGCCGGGCGTATGTAAACTGAGTAGCACGGTTCCTTTACGCAACATTTACAAGCGGCGTTCGTCGGAGCGCGGGGAGCCTCGATAGCTTTGCCGCCGATTGCCGGACAAGGACCGATCTCGGAACGCATCCCGGCCTTTAGGAAATCTGTTCAACCCTCTTGACGTGACGACAACGCCTGTGCGTTCGTCGGCATCTGCACCCGCATCACCGGGTGCCTTCGCATGCCCTCGCAAACGCATTCTCCTCGGGGCGGCCCTTCGCGGCATCGCCTTTACCTGGATCCTTTTGTTCGCCCTGCCGATGCAGGCACAGCAACCGGCCCCAACACCTGCCGACACCACAAAGCCTGCTACTCCTCCGCCGGCGCCGGCGAAGAAATGGTATGAATCCGTCTCCCTCCGCGGCTATGTCCAGCTGCGCTACAACCGGCTGCTGGAAACAAACCCGGACCTGAAGTGTGAGCAATGCGACCGTAGCTGGGGCGAGAACGGCAGTTTCTTCCTGCGGCGCGTGCGGATCATCTTCTTCGGCCAGATCTCGAAGAATGTATACTTCTACATCCAGCCGGATTTTGCCAGCACCGCCGGCAGCAGCTATAACTTTGCCCAGTTGCGGGACGCTTACTTCGACGTTGGCTTCGATGCGAAGAACGAATTTCGCGTACGTCTGGGCCAAAGCAAGGTGCCTTTCGGTTTCGAAAACATGCAGTCGAGCCAGAACCGTATGCCCCTCGACCGGGCCGACGCGCTCAACAGCGCGGTGTCGAACGAGCGCGACCTGGGCGCATTCTTCTACTGGGCACCGTCCGAGACCCGGAAGTTGTTCAGCAGCCTGGTGAACGAAGGCCTCAAGGGATCCGGCGACTACGGGGTCGTCGGCTTCGGCCTCTACAACGGCCAGACCGCCAACCAGTTGGACGTGGACATTCCCCAGCCGGTGTCCGATGAGGCAAAGAAAAACTTGCACGTCGTCGGCCGCGTGTCCTACCCCATGAAAGTGGGCAATCAGATCATCGAGCCCGGGATCCAGGGGTACAGCGGCAAGTACACCGTCACCAATGTTTCCGCGGGAACGAAGGTGGATCCCTCCCGCGCCTACACCGACCAGCGCCTCGCCGCCACATTTGTCCTCTACCCAAAGCCCTTCGGCATCATGGCCGAGTACAACATCGGCAAGGGGCCGGAATTCAATACCGAAACGGATTCGATCGAGACGCAAAACCTGACGGGCGGCTACATCACCCTCTCCTACCAAAAGAAACTCGGCAAGCAGCTCATCATCCCGTTCGCCCGCTACCAGTATTACGACGGCGGCAAGAAGCATGAGCTCGACGCCCGCAGCTATACGGTCCATGAGGGCGAGATCGGCATCGAGTGGCAGCCCGTGAAAGCCTTTGAACTCGTCGCGATGTACACGATGTCCTCGCGCCGCTTCGAAGATTTCAGGTTGCAGGACAACAAGCAGGAAGGCAACTTGCTGCGGCTGCAGGTGCAGCTGAATTTTTAAAGGTAGCTGCCATTGTTGGCGTCTTTGCCATGGTTGGCGTCTTTGCCATGGTTGGCGTCCTCGCCAACCATCAACGCGATTGTTTCGTTGGCGTCCTCTTTGGTCGCCAGAGCGAAACGCGGAGGCGATCCGCCAACAAAACGCCTTCCTCTGCGGTTGGCGTCTTTGCCATGGTTGGCGTCCTCGCCAACCATCTACGCGATTTCCCGTTGGCGTCCCCGCCAACCATACGGATTCTCCTGCGGCTGGCGAGGACGCCGACCGCGGCAATTACTTTTCCTCCGCGGCTAGCAGTGACGCCGACCGCGGCAATCTTGCCTGTGCCGGACCCATGCAGCTCCGGAGGAGCGGCAGCTATTGAGCAGGCGGGTAATATTAAATCACCGCCCGATCCCGTCCTGCGGGATCGGCTGGAAATTCTGCGCATGCGAGCTAAATAGCTGCCGGGGCGCTGCCCCTTGACTTGTCGGCGACCACGCCTTGCGTGGCCGTCGTGCATCGCTGGGTTCTCCGGCAAATGAGATTGACTCATACACCGTCACACCCGGAGGTGCGCTGGGCGGATCTCCTCCGCGTTTCGCTACGGCGACCAAAGAGGACGCCGACCGCGGCAATTTCAATATGTCGCGATGCTGCCAGCCGATCAGATTCTCCACCGTGAGCCGTGGTATTAGATTAACTTGGAGAGGTGACGCGCCCATACTCCATCCTGCTTGTGTTCGGCCTGCTCCCGGCAATGGCCGAAGCCCAGGAATGGTTTCCTGTCGGGGCAAGGTGGGAGATTTATCAAACCGTATTCTTTGAACCTGACACAACCCGTCTGCTTGAAGTGACCGGCGAGGATACCATCGGCGGCAGGGTTATGCGCAGGCTGAAGGGTGGTTGCTTCTGTCAGGATTGGCGCGATCCTACGCATGTGTACGAAGAGAATGACCGTGTCTTCGAATATGATGCCATTGAAGGCAGGGAAAGATTATTATTCGATTTCACCCTCCATCCCGGCGACACGCTGACCTATGAATATTCCGGCCCGGCGCATTTTCGGCTGGATTCGGTCACACTGGCTGATTTCAACGGAACGCCCATTCGCGTGCAGCACTTCTCCTGGCTTGACGGATGGTACTTCATTGGCGATCGGATCTACGAGTATATGGGCAGCAGCGAATGCCTTAATCCTCAAGATGCCGTCTGCGATCCTTTATCAGGACCTGTCCTGTGTTACGATGATCCCGTCCACGGCACCTTTGGATTCGGGAGCGAATGCATGATCTCCTCCGTCGATCTGTCGCCAGCCAAACCACACGTTGTCGTCTATCCGAATCCGGCCTTCACCGATATCACGGTGGATGCTGAACGACCTATAGAAGCCGTTCGGCTTGTTCCAATTCCAGGCGGCCTGTCGATGAAGGCCGACGGGGCAGCATCAACAACCGCATGCATTCCAGTCGCGCAATTGCCGCGCGGTGTGTATGCCGTGCAGGTCATGTTTACGGATAGCAAGGTATCGGTGGGCAGGGTGGTCCTTCAATAAATTTAAGACTCTCCGAAAGTTGTGCTTTCGGAAATGAATGTGCCGTACCGCAAGTCCGGCACAACTTTCCCGCTGACTGGCAGATAATGTCGCGACGTTGTCAGCCAATCAGATTCTCCGCCTATTGCCGTGGTAATGGGTTAACTTGGAGAGGTGGCCCGTCCAATTGCTATCCTGCTTGTGTTCTGCCTGCTGCCGGCAATGGCCGCAACCCAGGAATGGTTTCCCGTCGGGGCGCGGTGGGAGGTCAACCAGACGATTTTCTTTCCGCCAGGTAATACCTTTTTCAACATCCGGGTCATTGAGGAAGACACCTTAAGCGGCAAAATAATGCGCCGTCTCGAAGGCGGATGCGCATGCTCACCATGGGGCGAATACTCGCACGTTTACGCGGAAGACGACCGTGTCTACGCCTACGCCCCGTCGCTGGACAGCACGCAACTGCTGTATGACTTCACGCTCCTGCCGGGCGACACGCTGACCTATACCTCCGCTTTAACAGAGCCAACGTACTTCCGCCTGGATTCCGTGACCCTCGCTGATTTCAACGGAACGCCCATCCGCGTGCAACACCTGTCCTGGCTGGAAGGTTGGATGTTCATTGGCTTTAAGATCTACGAGTTCATTGGCGGCTATGACTGCCTCTATCCGCAAGTGCAATTCTGCGATCCGGGTTCAGGCGCTGTGATTTGCTATGAAGATCCAAATCATGGCATCTTCAACGTCTCCGGTCCTTGCCTATCCTCGATCACCCCGACCACTTTCATAGCACACACCGTTCGCATCTTTCCCAGCCCCGCGACCTCTTCGGTGAAGATCGAGTCTGACGCCCAATTGAATGCCGCACGATTGGTAGAATCAACCACCGGGCGCATCACCCAATTTGCCATGGCAGGCACCACTGCAGAGAACATCCCTGTCGATCACCTGCCGCGAGGTGTGTATATCGTGCAGGTCATGTTTACGGACGGGACCGTATCTGTGGGCAGGGTGGTCCTTCAATAGGAAACAATTGACATGGTTGGCGTCCGCTTTGGTCGCCATAGCGGAACGCGGAGGCGATCCGCCAACAAAACGCCTTCCCCTGCGGTTGGCGTCTTTGCCATGGTTGGCGTCCTCGCCAACCATCCACGTGATTGTTTCGTTGGCGTCCCCGCCAACAAAACGCCTTCCCCTGCGGTTGGCGAGGACGCCCACCGCGGTAATTATTTTCCCCTGCGGTTGGCGAGGACGCCCACCGCGGCAATTATTTTCCCCT
>CAYMLN010000001.1:0-29122 GCA_964391045.1 uncultured Saprospiraceae bacterium | reverse complement strand
GGACGCCCACCGCGGCAATTATTTTCCCCTGCGGTTGGCGGGGACGCCCACCGCGGCAATTATTTTCCCCTGCGATTGGCGAGGACGCCCACCGCGGTAAAACTTTTACCTTTTAGCTTTTAGCTTTTCCCTTTCATCCGCCATTCGTTCGGCGTGACGCCAAACGCCTGCTTGAACACGCGGCTGAAATACCCCGGGTCCTGGAAGCCCGAGTCGAAGGCCACGGCCGTGATCGACAACTCCGGATCCTGGAGCAGTTCCTTGGCGCGACGGAGGCGGATGCTGCGGATAAACTGCACGGCAGACATGCCCGTGAGTGCATCGAGCTTGCGATGGAGTTGAGAGTGGCTGAGCAGCATCTCCCGGCAGAATTGCTCGACATTGAAGTCGTAGTCCGTCAGATGATTCTCGACAGTCTCGCGGGCGCGGCGGATAAAGGCATCCTCGGCCGGCGGCGCTTCCATCGAAAGATCGACATCGACACGCGCCTCACCATTCAATCCGGCAGTCCTGAGGTAATGATGGCGCAACAGCAGTCGAAGCTCCAGCAGCTTACGGATGCGTAGAAGCAGTTCTTCCGGATAGAAAGGTTTCTCCAGATAGGCGTCCGCCCCGATATCGATGCCCTCCAACTTGCTGCCGATATCGGCCTTGGCGGTCAGGATAATGATTGGGATGTGGCTCGTACGCTCGTCCACCTTGAGGTGTCGGCAGAAGGCAAAACCGTCCATCCTCGGCATCATCACATCGCTGATGATAAGATCCGGGATGTTGGCTATTGCCAGCTCAAGGCCTTCCTGGCCATCCTGCGCGACCATCAAGGCATAATCGGACAGGCATCCGGCGATATAGGCCACGATATCCGGATTGTCCTCCACCAACAACAATCTGGACCGCTTGTCCCCTGGTTCCTGGACAGGCTCATCTAGAATTGGCGCCTGCACCGGCAACTGAATGTCCTGGGCGGGTAAGGATTGCCCATTCCACCCATTCACAATTTCAGCGCCTTCGGAGACCGTCGCGGTCAGCAAGGGAAGCACGACCGTAAATTCAGCGCCTCGGGTTGAACCGGGTGCTGGGCTCTTCACCTTGATCTCTCCTTCCATGAGCCTGACCAGTTCGCGGGTGAGTGCGAGCCCGATGCCCGTGCCCTCGTTCTTGGCGGTCGGCGCCTCGTTAACCTGGTAGAACCGGTCGAAGATATGGGGCAGTTCTTCCTCCGCGAGTCCGATGCCCGTATCCTTCACCTTGAGCACCAGTGCACCGTCCGGCTGTCGACTGATCGAAAAGTAGACGTGTCCGCCTTCCGGTGTAAACTTGATGGCATTGGACAAGAGATTTGAAATGATCTGACGCCACTTCTCGGGGTCGTACCGGAACGTGAGGTGATCGAGGTCGGACAGGAAGTGCAGCTGGATGTTCCGGCTCGTGCCCAGGGAATAGAAGGACTCGAAAAGATACTTCAGGAATTCGATGACGTCGCCCTCAACGACCTGGAGCTTCATCTTGCCGCTGTCGAGCTTGGACAGGTCGAGCATGTCATTGACGAGGCGCAACAAATTCTGCCCGTTGCGCATGATCATGTCGAGGCTGGTGCGCACAGGTCCTTCCGCATCCCGCGCCGCCTGGCGGGCCATCCCGAGGATGATGGTCAGCGGCGTCCGAAACTCGTGGGTGATGTTCGTGTACAGGTGCGTCTTGACGGCATCCAACTCCTTGACGCGCTCCGCCTCCCGCGTTTCAAAGGCAAGGCGGGTCTGCAGTTTCTCCCGGTTCACATAAAACCGGACGGCGTACCGGATCAGCAACCCGATGATCACGAGATAGGCGGCGTACGCCCACCAGGTCTTCCACCACGGGGGCAACATGACGATCTGCAGCTCTGCGATGTGCGGACTCCAGATGCCCCGGCTGTTGGTGCCCTGCACCCGAAACGTATACGTCCCCGGAGGAAGATGGAGATAGGTGGCGGACCGCCGGTTCCGGGCGTCGACCCAATCGGGATCAGCGCCCAGCAACTGATACCTGTATTGGTTGTTGCCGGGCGAGGTGAAATCCAGCGATGCAAACTCGAGCGTGAGGATGTCCTGGTCGTGCGAAAGGGTGATGCTCCGGGTCGTCTCGATCGTCTGCCGGAGCAAGCTCCCCGCACTGTCCGGGCGCGCCAGTCGATTGTTGACCCACAGGTTGGTGATATACACCGGCGGTTGGAAATCCGCGGAGATCAACTCGTCGGGATGAAACGTATTGATGCCGTTCACGCCGCCAAACATCAACCGCCCGTCGGGCAGGGCTAGGAAAGCGTCGGTGTTGAATTCATCGTCCTGCAAGCCATCGGCCGAGCTGAAGTGACGGACCACGAAGGATTCTCCATCGCGGATCAGGCAGAACAATCCCTTGTTGGAACTGCCCCAGATCCGGCCGGCGGCATCCGCCAGCAGTCCGTAGACGACATTGTTCGGCAGTCCCTCCTTGACCGTGAAGTGCCGGAACACCCCGCTTTGCTTGTCCAGGCGGTTGAGCCCGCCGCCCTTCGTGGCGATCCAGATGTATCGCTCCGGCTCGATGGGATCGGTCAGCAGGGACGTGACGTAATTGGCGTTGAGCGAATTTCGATTCATCGGGTCATTCGTATACCAGGTGAATCTCGGTTGATCGGACTGCGGACTGTCGAAATCCGCCCGGGCCACGCCCTCTTGCGTGCCTATCCACAACACCCCAAAGGCATCCTCATACAACCGCGTGCTAAAGGATTTGGAGGCGCCGGCTGTCGAAAGGGGATGGATATCATAATAGTCAACCTTCGCGGTCCTCGGGTCCACCCGGCACAGTCGGCCATCCACGCCAGCCAACCAGATATTGCCATGCCGGTCCTCCAACATCGACACGTATTCGTTGAACTCCATGTCGACATAAACCTGCCATTCATCGCCCGTGACGGGGTGGCGCTTCCAAAGCAGGATCTGGTTGGGCCGGACATACGGGAATGCCCCCCAAAATGCCTCGTCGCGGCCGATGATCAACTGATGGGGCCAACGCCCGCGAAAAACATCCCGGATGCTGGTCGTATCCATCTGGCCCTGATGCCACCTGTACCACACGATGTAGCCCGTGCTCATGATCACCGTCCCAGGCGCCTGATGGAGGAGCCGGTTGTAACTCACGCCTGGCAACTGATGATTAACAATCGGACTGCGGGGATTCACCCGGATCAAGCCCCAACCCCGGGTGCCCAACCACACCTGGCCGGACCGGTCGATGACCATGGAGGCCATCTGCCGCTTGACGATCGGTTCACCGCCAAACGGGACGAGCGCACCGACCGGAACACCGCCGTTCTCGTAGAGCCATAGCCCGTGCGAGGTCACGATCCACAAGCGCTGCTGGTCATCCAGGGCGAGCTTGCGCACCGGTGGCCGAATCCCCGGCATAGGGACGATTCGATCCCCATCAAACCAAAAAGGCGCCGACTCGGCGCCGCCGGCCCAGATGGCCCGGTCACCCGAACGGCACCAGGTATGAAAACCGACCCCTTCCCGCACCCGCTGCAACGTGGCAGAACCTGACTCCAGGCGGTAAATGCGGCGGATGGCACTGACCCAGCATCGTCCGATGCCGTCGACCGCGATAGCCGTGACGGTCTGATCCGCTGTCAGCGGACAATGCCGGACAAGCGGCCTGTCCCCGGCAGCCGGGAAAGTGTCGGGTATTCGGATCAAATTGAGTCCACCCTCTTTGATGCCGACCAGGATCTGGCCAGTGGTATCCTCGGCGATGGCCGTGATCCGGTTGCCCGAGAGGCCGGATGGATCACCGGGCCGGTACTGGAAGCGGTAGAACCGGCCTGATCGCTTGTCATACACGTTGAGTCCCTTGTTATCCGTACCTGCCCAGATCCGGCCCTGGCTGTCTTCAAACAGGCAAACCACCGTATTGGACGAAATCGAGGTGTCATCATACGGATCGTTGGTGAACACCCTGAACTCATACCCGTCATACCGGTTGAGCCCGTCCTTGGTAGCGATCCACAGGAAGCCCTCCCGGTCCTGGATAATGTCATAGATCATCCCTTGCGAAAGGCCATGTTTGAGGGTGATGGCCTCAAGGTCAAAGCGGGGCTGGGCAATCCCTTGCCCCATCCATGTCAGGAACAGGAACCAAGGAAGGTAGGAGAAGGCACTGGGTGATCGCGAACACATGCGGCAGACAAATCTATTCAATGGCAACCGGACTTCGCTGACGGACAGGTCATTACCCCAGCCCTGAAGGCAGATTGGCAGGAAAATCCCATCGGATGCAAGATCTGTCCTACCGATCGCCCGCAATGTCCGGACGGATGGCGGATACGTCCTTTTCTGCCCGGCAGGCTCGCCTCAACTTTGGTGCACCTGATTGACGAACGTCTCACCCACCTTAAATCACTACCCATGAAAAAGACGACTCTCCTCGCTTGCGTACTCCTCGCGTGCTGTTCAATGACCGCCGCTTGGGCGCAGTCCCCGGCAATCCCAGACGGCTTCGCCTCCGCGGATGCCGGCCGGCCCAATACGGAAGCCGTTAACGTCCATCCTGCCACCCCCCGCGGTCCCCGCGCCGCTGAGGGCCTGTTGGCCCCCTCGTTCGCCGGCCTCGACCGATATATCGCCAGCCACCTGGCCTATCCGGAAGCGGCGCGTGAAAACGGCGTGGAAGGCCAGGTCAAGTTGCAGCTTTCCATTGGTGCTGACGGCCGCGTGGAAGATGCCCAGGTCGTGGAAGGTCTCGGACTGGGCTGCGATGAGGCCGCCGTAGCCCTGGCCCTGAATATGCCCGCCTGGACGCCCGCCACGCAATCCGGCATCCCGGTCCGCAGCCGCGCCCTGATCGCGCTGAATTTCCGGATCCGGTAGCCTGCCGGCCGACAAAGGACCAGCTCACACCACAGCATTTTCTCTGCCGGGCAACCGGTCTTGGTTTTACACATGGCCTCTTGCGGTTGGATCCGCAAGGGGCCTCTTGTTTTAACCGGACCCGCCTGCCCGCGACCGCAAGGTCAACAAACGGCAACGGGCATATTTTTAGCGGGAAACCACAAGCATCACACCGACAGCCTCGCACATGCCTTCAATGTCCACCCTCTGCATCCTGCTGGCCAGCCTCCTTCTGGGCGCCTGCAAGCACGCTCCTTTGTCCGAACGTGAACTATCCGGCCATGTGGATACCGCTGCCATCGTCTACGGCCCGTATACCGTTATCAAGCTCCCGATCACCAAAGGCGTGCCCATTGCCAATCCAATCCAACTGACCGCCGGGCCCGGCGGCTGGCTTTACGCGGCCAACCAAACCGGCGAGGTGTACGCGCTCCGCGACCTGGATGGGGACGGCCTTGAGGAAACCGCAGTGTTGTTTTGCCATGTCGGGGAAGATGGCCTTCATTCGCCCGCCGGCCTGGCCTGCCGGGCCGACACCCTCTACGTGGGTACGCGCGAAGCGATCAGGGCCTATGTCGATCGCGAGAAGGACGGACGCGCAGACACGAGTTGGGTATTCTTTGACCGCATTCCTGAAAGCGCCCATCCGTACGAATGGACCTCAGGTCTCGCGTTCGGGCCGGACGGCAGTCTCTATGCCGCGCTGACCACCGATTCGTGGAATGCCGCACCATCGCCCGACCCGGACAAGCTGCGCGGCTCGATCATCCGCATAGCACCGGACGGACGTACCGCGGAACCCGTTGCCACCGGCATCCGATCCGTCCCGTCCATGACCTTCACCCCCGACGGCGACCTGCTCTTTATCGACAATGCGGGCGGGGGAAATCCGACCGAAGAACTGAATGTCCTCGTAAAGAGGGGATACTATGGTCACAACAAACGCAAGTTCGCGCCGGACACCGGCACCGTAACCCGGCCGGTCTTCGACCTGGGCTTCGATATCGCGCCGTCAGGGATCGAGTTCACCCGCACGTCAGATGGCTTTGCCGGGCACGACGGCGATCTCTTCGTGTCGTATTACGGGCCGGGTGAACGCTGGGCGCGGGGATCAATCTCCCGGCTTGCCATCCAAAAGGACGCAAACGGGCATTGGTCGGTCGAAGAGCATGCCGTAGCGGACCTGCCGAAGTTGTCGGACATCGCCTTCGGGCCGGACGGTTCGCTCTATGCCGCCCATCACGGCAAGGCCGATTACTGGTACAATGCGGTCTTCGACCATCAAGGTCACTTCTATAAGATCATTCATGATCCTGATGTCAAGCCTGCACAAACCTTGCGGCCGAAACCGGACAAGACCTTCGCCGCCGATGCGGTCGAGGCGGGGAAGCAGCTCTTCGCCGAACTTTCCTGCCTCGGGTGTCACCAGGTCGACGGGACCACTGAGCTGCTCGGTCCGAACCTGAAGGATATCGGCCGCCACCTCAGCCGCGAGGAGATCCTCGAGGAGATCGTCGAGCCGTCGAAGCGCATCAAGGCCAGCATGATCGGGATGGAGATCGAGAAGACCGACGGCACGAAACTCCTTGGCCGGGTCGTCGGATCTGACGAACAGGGCCTGAGCCTGATGCTCATCGGCAACCAGGTCGTCCACGTAGCCCGCGAAGACATCTGGAAACAATCGGAATATCCGAAATCGTTGATGTACGAGCGCCTGGTCAGCGGACTTGCCCCGGAAAAGGTCGATCAACTGCTCGACTACATCTTGAGCCTCAGCCGGTAAGTCGACGGCGCGGAACCCGTTCTTCAGCCACGTTGTTTTTCTTTTCTTTGGGCGAATGGAGACCGTGATCTCGAGTGACATTGAACTGGCCGCAGCCTTCCTTCGGCAGGAAGCGGTCATCGGCATGCCGACCGAGACGGTCTATGGCCTGGCGGGCAATGCCTTCAGCCCAAAGGCTGTCGCCTCCATTTTCGCCATCAAGCAACGCCCGGCCTTCAATCCGCTTATCCTCCACATCCCCGGGATCGATGCCCTGGACGATGTGGTCAAGGATATCCCGGAGACCGCAACCGAACTCATGCGCAGGTTCTGGCCAGGCCCCATCACCCTGCTCCTGCCGAAACGACCGGCGGTGCCGGATACCGTAACGGCCGGTAAGCCCACAGTCGCTGTGCGGGTCCCCGCACACCCGATGGCCCTTGCGCTCCTTCGCACCACGGGGTTTCCCCTCGTGGCGCCCAGCGCGAATCCCTTCGGCTCGATCAGCCCGACGCGGGCGATCCATGTGGCAGAATACTTTGATGGCCTGATTCCACTTGTCCTCGACGGCGGGGAATGCCCGCGCGGCGTGGAATCCACGATCGTCGGCTTTCCCAATGGAGAACCTGTCGTCTATCGCCTCGGCGCCATTTCACTGGAAGCGATCGAAGCCATCACCGGACCTGTTCGGGTACTCAAGATCGCAGAGGCCGTTCCGGATGCCCCGGGCATGCTGCTCCGACATTATGCGCCGCGGACGCCACTCATGCTGGCGGATAATGCACGCGAAGAAGCCCTGAAACATCCGAACCTGAATATCGGCATCCTCACGTTCGATGCCCCGGTCGATACCGGTTTCGAGACACACCAGGAAGTCCTCTCCCCTGCCGGTTCCGATGAAATCGCTGCCGCAGCATTGTACGACGCCCTGCACCGGCTCGACCGCCTTGGCCTCGACCTGATCATCGCCCAGCGGTTTCCGGACGAAGGCTTGGGGCGAACGATCAATGACCGCCTGCTGCGCGGCGCGCGGCTGTAAACCGGTGTACACACCGCGCTCCTTCCTACTGCGACATCACACGGCCGATTGCTTATCTTTCCGGTAATCACTTTCCGGATGGAGGACACATTTATCCACCAAAACAGGGTCCGGCAGATCCTGTTCCTGGTCCTGATCATTCTCCTGGGGTACCTGCTCGCGCGGCAACTGACGGCTTTCCTGCCTGCATTTCTCGGCGCCCTGACCCTGTATGTGCTCCTGCGCAAGCCCATGTTCTACCTCGTGCATGTGCGGCGGTGGAAAAAGCCCCTCGCGGCCTGGGCCCTGATGCTGGCCTCGCTCTTCATCATCCTGATCCCGATCGCGAGCCTCGTGAGCATGCTGACCACCCGCGTGACCTATGCGATCCAACACTCCAACGAGCTGACGGTCGCCATGCAGAAGCTCATCCTCGAGGCGGAGGCCAGGTACGGCTTCACGATCATCAGCCCGGAAAACGTCAGCCGGCTCAACAATTACATCACCCAGGCCATCCCGCAATTGCTCGGCGCCACTTTCGGCACGCTCAGCACGATGTTCTTCCTCTATTTCATCCTCTACTTCATGCTGGTGCATGCCCGGCGTATGGAAGTCGACTTGTATGAATACGTTCCGCTCCAGGACGAGAACGTCGACAAGCTGGGGAAGGAATTGCAGAACATGGTCTGGAGCAACGCGATCGGCATCCCTGTGATCGCATTCTTCCAGGGCGTCGTGGCGATCATCGGCTACTACATCCTTGGGGTCAACGAGCCCTGGTTCTGGTTTGTCGTCACCTGCATCACGGCGATGCTGCCCGTCGCCGGTGCGGCGCTGGCCTACGTACCCCTGGCCATCATCTTCTTCGCCGACGGGGAGACCGTGCGCGGCGTGATCATGCTGGTCTTCGGCTTCGGGGTCGTAGGCACGGTCGATAATTTCCTCCGGTTTTCCCTGATGAAGAAGATCGGCAACGTGCATCCCCTCGTCACGGTCTTCGGCGTCATCGTCGGCCTGCAGTTGTTCGGCTTCATCGGCCTGATCTTCGGCCCGCTGCTGATCAACATGTTTATCCTGCTCGTCAACATCTACGGCAGCGAATTCTTCATCCGTCAACGGGAAGCGGAGCCACCCGTGCCGAAAGCCTGAATGCAACATCCGGGCCTGATCGCATCCTTCTTCATTGTCTGCGCTGCATCATCCATGCACGCGCAATACGAGACAACAGTCGAACCTTTTATCCTTGGCGAGATCCGCCAAATTGAATCCGCTATCCTCGGGGAGACACGGGTGCTGAATGTCTACCTGCCGGCGGGCTATGATCCGTCGGACACGGTCACCTACCCGGTCGTCTACCTCCTCGACGGCGGATCAGATGAGGACTTCATCCACGTGACGGGCCTGTATCAGTTCCATGCCTTTCCGTGGGTCGATCACGTGCCGTCCTCGATCGTCGTCGGCATCGCCAATACGGACCGGCGGAGGGACTTCACCTTTCCCAGCAGCCTCGAGGATGAGCGCACGCGCTTTCCAACCTCGGGCGGCTCGGCGGCGTTCATCCGGTTCGTCGCAGACGAACTCCAACCCCTGATCGACCGTACCTACAAGACCCGGGGCATGCGCACGCTGATCGGCCAGTCGATGGCCGGATTGCTGGCGACGGAGCTCCTGCTCACCCGGCCCGATCGCTTCAGCCATTATATTCTCGTCAGCCCGAGCTTGTGGTGGGATGACGGCTCCCTGTTGCATCGCCCGGTCACGCCCGCTGCACACCCTGTGCGCGTGCACATCGCTGTCGGCAAGGAAGGCCTGTCTCCAAGCGCCTCCCCGCATGTCATGGAGGTCGACGCCAACTTGCTGGCGGAGAAACTGAGGGACGCCGGAGTGGCCAATCTTACGGTCACCTTTGACTACCTGCCGGAAGAAAACCACGCGACCGCGGCGCATCCCGCGATCGACCGCGCATTGCGCGTACTCTACCGCTGAACCGGCGAAGCGTGATTCGGGCCAGACCGCGTGATTCGTTAAATTTGAAGGCTCAAGACATGCCCATGGTCCAGACTATCATCGGCTCGGGCGGCTCGATCGGCATCCCGCTGGCCCGCGAACTCCGCACGTACACGGACCGCATACGGCTTGTGAGCCGCCATCCGCAACGTGTCAATCCAACGGATGAATTGGTTGCCGGCGACGTCACCGACCGGGATTTCCTGTTCAAGGCCATTGCCGGCAGCGAGGTCGTGTACGTGACCGTCGGCTTCGCCTACAACCTCAAGACCTGGCAGACGACATGGCCAAGGTTCATGCGGGATGTCATCGACGGGTGCATCCGCCACGGGGCGCGGCTTGTGTTCTTCGACAACATGTATCTCTACGCGCGAACGTCCGTGCCGTTCATGACGGAAGATTCGCCGATCGAACCGCCCAGCGAAAAAGGCAAGGTGCGTGCCCGGATCTTCGACATGCTGATGGACGACATCAACAAGAACAACGTGGTGGCCCTGGTCGCCCGGGCCGCCGATTTTTATGGCCCCGAGAATGCCAACAGCGCCCTGGGCCTCATGGTCGCCGAGAACCTCTTGAAGGGCAAGAAGGCACAGGCCTTCGGGGACATCGGGAAGATCCATACGTTCACTTATACGCCCGACGCGGCGAAGGCGACAGCCCTGCTGGGCAATACACCGGACGCTTTCAACCAGGTCTGGCATATGCCGACGACGCGCGACCGACTGACGATGCGCAACTGGATCGAGCTTATTGCGCAAGCGATCGGCACGGAGCCCCGCGTGCAGACCGTGCCGACTTGGATGATGCGCTTACTGGGGATCTTCGTTCCCATCATGCGTGAATTTCCGGAGATGCTTTACCAATACGAACAGGACTACGTCTTCGACAGCGGAAAGATCGAGAAGCGATTCGGTCTCCGGGCGACGGACCCGGCTGAAGGCGTGCGGGCCATGATCGCCGACCTCCGGATGAATACCGGAACGGCCAAGTCATAAATTCAGCGGAAATTCGCCGGACCCCGGGACATGGGGCAGAAATCCGCATGAGAGGCATTCGACCCAACTTCTCCCTCCCCCTGGCTGCAGTCGTCGCTATCACGTGGGCCATAGTAATTGCCCCCGGTTGTCAAAAGGGCGACCGACAACCCGCAAGCGGAGACACCTCCACTGGTTTCATCGCGGACTATGTAGGAAGTGACCAGTGCAAATCCTGCCACGCGGAGGCTTGGACAGCCTGGCAGGGATCCGACCACTTCAAGGCCATGGAGCCGGCCAACGATACCACGGTCCTCGGCGACTTCAACGATGCGGTGCTCGCGGCCGACGGCGTGACCAGCCGGTTCTTCAGGCGCGACGGGAACTATTTCATCCACACGCAGGACAGTGACGGCGCATACCGCGACTTCGAAGTCAAGTATACGTTTGGCTACTTTCCCCTGCAGCAATACCTGGTCGAGTTTCCCGGCGGACGCATGCAGGCCACGCGCGCGAGTTGGGATGTGCGGGAGAAACGCTGGTTTCACCAATACCCCGGCGACACCATCGTACCGAACGACTGGCTTCACTGGACAGGCAACGGCCAGAACTGGAACACGATGTGTGCGTCCTGTCACTCGACGAACCTTGTAAAAAATTATGACGCGAATGCTGATGCCTACCAGACGACCTGGTCGGAGATCAACGTCAGTTGCGAATCATGCCACGGACCCGGCTCGCGCCACATCGACTATGTGAACTCAAAGGCATACAAGCGCGGGCAACGCATACCCGATGCGGGCCTGTGGTACGGGCGCGACACGATCACACAACGCCAACTCCATGCCTGTGCGGCCTGCCATGCGCGCAAGTCCGACATCGCGGCGCAACCGATGCTGACCGGCGAGGTCATGGATGACCTCATCCCGCAAGTCATCAGCTCCGATTTCTACTACGCCGACGGCCAGATTCGCGAGGAGGACTACGAATACGGCTCGTTCACACAAAGCAAGATGTTCCACCAGAACGTCCGCTGCTCGCAATGCCACAATCCGCATTCCGGGAAGACCTATCACAGCGGGAACACGCTTTGCCTCCAGTGCCATAAGCCGGTGTATGACAGTCCGCTACATCACTTCCACAAACCCGGCACGGAGGCCGCCCTGTGCATTAATTGCCATATGACGGTCCGCACCTACATGGGCAACGATCACCGCCGCGACCACAGCTTCCGGGTGCCGCGTCCCGACCAATCGGTCAACTACGCCACGCCGAACGCCTGCACGGGATGCCACAAGGAAAAATCAAATGGCTGGGCGGCCGAGGCCGTGAAGAACTGGTACGGCCCGGAGCGGAAACATCATTTCTCCGACGACCTGTTGCCCGGCAGCCGGCTCGACTCGGGCAGCGTGGCGCCATTGGTCCGCCTGCTCGGCGATACGTTACAGCCCGCCATTGCGCGCGCGACGGCGGCGTATTACCTGGGATCGTTGCCGTCAGCCCGAAGCGCGGCCGCGCTTCGCAAGGCACTTACCGACCGGCATGCCATCGTGCGCTACCAGGCCCTGCGGGCGATGGCCGATCTTCCACTGGAGGAATGGCAACAGGCTGCCGCCCCACTGCTGCGCGATCCCGTGCGCGCCGTGCGGATCGCCGCGGCCGATCTCTTTCATCCGCTTCCCGTGGCCAACATTCCCGAGGCGGACCGGGAGGTCTTCGCTTTGGCTGACAAGGAGAACAAGGCCTACCTGCATTACCAGGCCGATTTCGCAGTCGGCAACGTGATGCTCGGCGACTACTTCCTCCAGGGCGGCGACGCCGCCGGTGCGATCCCGCACTATGTGCGCGGTCTCCGGAAGGACAGTCTCATGAATTATGCGCGCTTCAACCTTGCCGTGGCGTACAACACAACCGGCGACAATGCGGCCGCACTCCGAACCCTGCAGACCGCGGCAGCTATCGATCCGTTCAACGACCGCGCTTTCTACACCCTCGGCCTGCTCCACGTGGAGATGGGCAATATCGAGGCTGCCCTCGATTACCTGGACCGTGCCGTCGGCTTGAACACCACCAACCCGCAGGTGTACTATAACTACGGCCTTTTACTGCAACAATCCGGCAAACCCGCGCAGGCGGAGCAGATCCTCCTGCGTGGCGTGACGCTCGCGCCCGAATCCACCGCGCTGCATTATGCGCTGGCGTTCCTCTACCTCCAGACCCGGCAAACCGAAAAGGCCCTGCCCCACGCGAAGGCCTTGCACCTCCTCGATCCCGGCAATCCGGATTATCAGCCGTTGTTCGACGAATTCAACCTATGAACCCGCGCATCGCCCTGAGACACGGGCCGGCATACGTGATCCGCAGCTATTTCGGGAAATTCGCGATTCGAAGGTGGATGTTGCTCATCCTCGCGCCCGCCCTGGGGGTGCTCTCCGCACAACCGGACGCTTCGTCCCGCTTCACCTTTTCCGCATACGGAGAATTGTACTACGGCTACGACTTCAGCCGGCCGGACGATCATGAACGCCCGTTTTTTGTCTACAACCATAAGCGGCACAACGAGGTCAATGCGAACCTCCTGCTCGTCCGGGGCACTTACACCGACAGCCTGGTTCGGGCCAACCTTGGCCTGATGGCCGGCACTTATGCCCAATACAATCTCAGCGCCGAACCCGGCTGGGCGCAATTCATCTACGAAGCCACGATCGGCCTGAAACTCTCCCGGCGAAGGAACCTTTGGCTCGATGCCGGCATCATGCCGTCCCATCTTGGCTATGAAAGCGTGATCGGCGCCGATAATTGGACCCTCACACGCAGCCTGGCCGCGGAAGGTTCGCCCTACTACGAAACCGGGATCCGGCTGATCCACACAAGCCAGGACGAGCGGTGGACCACCAGCCTGCTCCTGCTGAACGGCTGGCAACACATCCAACGCCCGGTCGGTCAGCAAGGACCTTCGGGCGGCATGCAGCTGACCTTCCGGCCCAATGCTTTGCTGACGTTGAACTACAGCAACTTCATCGGATCGGATCAGCCGGATTCCATTCATTCGACGCGTGTCTTTCACGACATCTATGCGGTCTGGACGCCCGGCGGTCGCTTCGGCATGACCGCCGGATTCGATATCGGTACGGAATCTGTTCGCGACCGGGGCACGAGCGTATGGATCGCGCCCTCCGTGATCCTCCGGTACGCGCTCTCCCCTGCCTGGATCGCGGCGCTTCGGGCGGAATACTACGCGGATCCTGACGGCGTCATCTTTGCCTCCCCTGCCACGGGCGGCTTGACGCTCCTGGGCCTTTCGGCCAACGTCGACGTGCATGTCGGCCCGCATGCGCTGCTTCGCCTCGAAGGGAAGAGCTACCTGTCCCGGGACGAGGTATTTGCCCCATCCTCCTCCTCAAATACGACCGTGACGGCCGCCATCATCGCCAGATGGTAGGTGCCCAGTCGCCGGGGACTGAATTGAAGCTATCTTTAGACCACTTGCGCCTGGCTGCGGCACACGATCGGTGTTGCACCTACAGGAACATCAACCTTACCATCCATGCTGCTCGATCACATTCCGGTTTGGCTCTTCTTTATCCTCGCCACGCTTACCGTCCTTCTTTGTGTCGAGATCGGCTTCCTGATCGGAAGGAAAGTGATGCGCAGCCGGCACCTTGAAAAAGAATCCCAGGTCTCGGCGATCTCCGGGTCCATCCTGGGCTTGCTGGCCTTCATCCTGGCGTTCACCTTCGGGTTTGCCTCGAATCGATTCGACAGCCGCAGGCAACTGGTCCTGGACGAAGCGGCAGCGCTGCAGACGGCCTACCAGCGCGCCGACATGCTGCCCGATTCCGCACGCATGGCGTCCAAGGCCCTGTTGACCGAATACCTGACGCTCAGGTTGCGCGCCATCGCATCACAGAACGTGGACACCCTGGCCCGAGGAATCGAAGAGAGCAAGCGGCTGCACGCCGACTTATGGCAGATCGCCGTTGACAATGCCCGCCTGGACCTCAACTCGGACATCGGCGCCCTGTACGTGGAGTCGGTCAACGAGATCATGGACATCCACCTGCGTCGCCTTACGCTGGGCCTGCTGGCCCGGATACCGGCCGGCATCTGGCTGAGCCTGGTGATCCTGGCCATCCTCGCGACGATCACCGTGGGGTACCAGACCGCCATCGCCGAGTCGCCGCGCACCTGGATCACGTTGATCCTCGCAATGTCGTTTGCCCTCGCGCTGACGATCATCCTCATCCTTGACCGGCCGATCAACAGCCATATCACGGTATCGCAGCGGCCGTTGGAATTCGTGCTGCAATCGTTTACGTCCCCGCATTGATCGCCAAAGCCTGCACCTCTTCATCGATTCCAATCACCACACATCACGTCTGATCGATATGTCTTCCACCATTCGCAACATCCTCGCCGTCGTCGCCGGCTTATTCGTCGGCAGCGCGGTCAATATGGGCCTCATCATGATCGGCCCATCGGTCATCCCGCCGCCGGCCGGGCTTGACATGACCACACCCGAAGGCCTCAAGGCCGCCATGCCGTTGCTTGAGGCACGACATTTCATCTTTCCCTTCCTGGCCCATGCCCTCGGCACCCTGGTCGGCGCCTGGCTGGCCGCGAAGCTCGGCGGATCGCATCAAATGCGTCTCGCCCTCGGCATCGGAGTATTGTTCCTGCTGGGCGGCATTGCCGCCGCGAGAATGGTGCCTGCACCGGGATGGTTCATTGCCCTGGATCTTATCGCCGCGTACCTCCCCATGGCCGCCCTCGGTGGCTGGCTCGCCGGTGCGAAATGACCACGACCGGATGTTGAAAATCCTGATCTTTGGCGATGATGTTACGACGCCTGTTTTTCTTCTTTTTGCTCGCCATCCCCGGCTGGACCCTTGCCCAGGATGTGCCGGTCGCGCCGGTCCAACGGATGGCGCCGGATCCGAATTACCGGCCCACGCTCGATGTCTTGCCATCTATTCCTGCCGATGTGCCGGCCTGCGGTTGTCGCCTTGGCACGGATGAAGCAGCCTTTGCCGAAGGCAGATTCATATTTGCGGGCGGCCTGCTGTCACCGGCGGAGACGAACCTGGCGGCCTTTGTCATGGTGAGCGGCACCTACCTTCGCCTTGAACGAACTTCATTCGCGCCTGCAGGTGACATGACCATCGCGCGGTATGCGTCGGACCCGTACATTTTGATCCTTGAGTTCACATCAAGAATTGATCAAGGACAAACCATCGTTCGCGGCACATTGACCTTCGAGGATCCGTTTCATGGAAACGTCACGCAACCGGTCTACGGCACGTGCGGCTGCTGACGGTTGATTCCGGCGACAAATGGTCAGTTCCCCGAACCCGCGGCGGCGAGTTGTCGTAATTTTTCTACATCATCCGATTGATCATGCCGGCTACCTTTTCCCACACGATGGACCCTAAATCGACCCTGCGCAACAGCCTCATGCCGGGCATCCTGACGATGGCCCGCCTACTCCTCCTTTCCATTAGCCTTGTCATTGGGAGTCCCGGCTGCGGACAACCGAAGACCGACGAAACGAACACCGCCCAGGCGCCAAGTCCGCTCAACGGGACATGGATCGTCAAGGATATGTACACACCGGGTAAGACCTTCGAGGACCTCTTCCCCGCCCGGCCCGTCGTGACCCTGGATCTCGACCAGGGCCTGGTCAGCGGCATGTCGGGATGCAACCAATTCATGGGGAAGGTATCGGTCAGCGGCCAGACCATCTCCCTGCCCAGCGACCTGGCCGTGACCAAGCGGGCATGCGTGAAAGGCATGGAGGGTGAAGCCCTGTTCCTCGATCTCCTCCGGAAAGCCAACCACTGGACGATGTACAATGACGGCCAGTTGCATCTGCTCATCAATGACATGACCGTGATCTGGCTGGAACGCACACGCTAGCACCTTGTGCAATACGCGCAGCACGCGCAAACTCGGGTTGGGCCCCGACTAGGCGGATCGTTCACGGCCTGTCTCGGATGTTGTCACTAAGAACTTACGGTCCTTCATGGCTGTGGCGGCTTGCGCTGTCGATAATTTTGCCGCGCTGTCCGATGGTGTGACAGTGCGAAAAATCCAATTCGATCATGCGAAAGACCAACGTCCTCCCGGCCCTCGTCGGCCTGGCCTTTGCCGTACTTGCGGCCTGCAATCCGAAGCCGGCAGGTGAACCCGCTGCCGTACCCACAACCGATTCCGTCCCTCCTGCACCGCCTTCGGCACGCCCTGTCCATTGGGGATATGGCGGCGAAGAAGGCCCGGCGAACTGGGCCGGACTGAGCCCCGCATATGCCATGTGCGGCGAGGGCAGGCACCAGTCCCCCATCGACATCACCAGCGCCAGGGCCAGCGGCTCGGCCACGTGGTCATTTGACTACAAGGCAACCTCCCTGCGCATCGCGCACACGGAACACATGGAAGAGATCGTCGACAATGGCCATACGATCCAGGTGTCGGTCGCCGAGGGCAGCACCTTTACCTTCGGGGACAAGACGTACCAGCTGAAGCAATTCCACTTTCACACGCCGAGCGAGCATACGATTGACGGCAAGCACGCCCCGATGGAAATGCACCTCGTGCACCAGGCGGAAGACGGCAGCCTGGCCGTTGTCGGCGTGCTGTTCAAGGAAGGAAAGACGCCTAACCCCAACCTCGCGACGATCATCAGCAACATGCCGACAACAAAGGGCGAGAGCAAGCACCTGGAAAATGTGGTGTTGCAAATCGCCGACTACCTGCCTCAACATACGGAGGCCTACCACTATCTCGGCTCCCTGACCACGCCGCCGTGCAGCGAGAATGTCCAATGGCTTGTCCTGAAGAATCCGTTTGTCGCGTCCGCCGACCAGATCGCCGCCATCACGGCCGTCATCGGCCCGAACAACCGGCCCACCCAGCCGATTAACGACCGCGGGGTGAGCCTGGACGCCCTCTCCGCCAACGTGACGAAATAATGCGCCGGGCCATGTGCAAACGAATCCTGATCCTGCTGCTCGCTGCTGCCGCACTTGCGGACATCCGCGGGCAAGCGGCTTCCCCGGCATCCGATCCCCCTGCCGGCTGGTGGAGCATCCCTAAGACGCAAGCCATTTTCAAGATCGGCGGCTACGTCAAGCTCGACCTCATCCACGACTTCCAGCCGATCGGCTCGCCCGACTGGTTCGACGTCTCCAAGATCCCGACCGACGGATCCGAAGGCCAGACTACGCACCTCAACGCGAAGGAAACGCGCCTGTTCCTCGACGTAAAGACGCCGACTGGAATCGGCGAGATCCGAACCTTTGTCGAGGGCGACTTTTACGGTTCTAGCGGCGGCTTCCGGCTGCGCCATGCGTTCATCGAGATCGGCAAGCGCTGGCTGGCCGGCCAGACCTGGTCCAACTTCATGGATGAAAACATCATCCTGAATACGCTGGACTTTGAAAAACCGGCGGCGTATGCCTTCCTGCGGCATCCCATCCTCCGTTACAAGCAGCCGCTCAACGATGACATGTACCTGGCATTCGCCCTCGAAGAGCCGAGTACGAATGCCCAGACCCCGGCTGAGGCCGGCAAGTTTGAGAGTCCGCTGCCGGACCTCACGGCCCGTTTCCGGGTGACGAAGCCCTGGGGGCATGTCCAATTGTCTGCATTCGCCGCAAAACTGGACTACCGGTATTCGACGGGTGAACTGACCGGACTGGTCCTCTACGGCGGGAACCTCTCGGGCCAGTTCAACCTCATGGACAAGAAGGACAAGCTCTTTTATCAGTTCGTCACGGGCCCCGGTGCCGGACGCTACCGCGGCGGACTTTCGGCCGCTCCCGACGCCGACGGCGACCTGCAAGGCCTGGTGGAATCCGGTTTTACGATCGGATACGAACACCGCTGGAGCAAGGCATTTTCTTCGCTGGCCCTCTACAACCTCGGCCGCGTCGACAATACGGCCGGGCAGCCGGAAACCGCGATCAAGACCACTGATTATGTCGCGGCCAACCTGCTGTGGCACTTTACCGACAACGCCTTCGCCGGCGTAGAATACCTGTGGGGCCTCCGCGGCGACCTCAACGAGGCCGACGGCACGGCCAACCGGGTGCAGTTCAGCCTGAAGTACGCATTCAACTAAGCGACCCGCAGCGCACGGCGGCACAAGCCACGTGCCGCCGTGCTGTTGCAGGAATCCGCCGGCTTGCGTATATTGAGAAGTACTGTGCCAACGGATTCAATGCCACATTATCCAGGGAACAACGCCACGACATCCCAAGGAGTACCCACGTCTCCTCAACGCATCAATGCCGGCCCGCTTTCCCGCGTACTCGCCGTATGGCTGACGGCGATGTTGCTGGTGCAGTGTGATGAGTATCGATCACCGGTGCCCATCACCGACAAGCCAAGCAGCCCGCTTCCCGTCGGGATACTCGGCGAATGGATCTTTGTCGACACGACAGCGGAAATCATCGAACTTGTCGCCACTCTGACCGTGACACCCTGGAGCAGGAATGAATACCTGGCACTGTATTGCGACTATGAGGGTGTGACCACCCCACAGGAGCCTTGCCTCCCCCTTCGCATTTATACCAGCAGCGTCGGCAGGGAAACCTATGTCAATGCCCATTGGCTGACGGAGGACGGCATGTACACCTTTTACAAATATCGCCTTCTGGATAGCCTGGCATTGGAACTCCATTGGGCAGGGAACACCTTCGAACCTGTCTTTAACACCAGCAAAGCCTTCCGGGCCTACTTGCGCAAGCATCCGGATTTGTTTGCAGCGTCCTTCGACGCAAACCAGGGATTGTGGTACCGGCGGTCCTATTGGAATTGGTCCAAGGCAAATGCCGCGTGGCTCGAAAAGATAGATGCCGCGTGGCAATTCCCTGTTCCCGCCGCGAAGGATTCGTTCCTGACGTGGACCGGAGAGACCCTGCTGGCCCAATGGCCCCATGAATCCATCTCGACCCAAAACCTGATCACGATATTCGACCGCTTTCATATCGAAGGCGCTGCAGCGACGACAACCAACTTCTCCAGCATTTGGGGTCCCGATCCGGATGGCTTTTTCCTGATACGGATGAAGGGCGGCGAAATGGTCAAATTCGTGACATACCCTCGATCACTCGTTGACTTATCGAATCGCTTCCAGTATGCTCTATCGGATTAAAGTATACACGGCCACCCAGGCCCCGGAAGGGGTCCGGCCGGGCGTTGCGCCAATAAACAAGAAATGGCTTGAGAATGACAGACACAAAACATAACAAGTACGTCACAGGCTTCGAAGGGAAGCGCTGGATCTTTCACGGCCTCATATGGGGTGTCCTTATGTTCATCATGATGGGCATCTTCTTTCCGCTGGCCGAGAAGGAAGCCATTACGTTGAAAAGCGCCGCATTCGACCTGGCGCTGTGGCTCGTGGCTGGCCTGGTCTACGGCCTGACCATGAAAGGATACTTCGGTTGGCAGGCGAAACGGAAGGCGGCCCGGGAGAACGAGGCGGAGAAAATATCCTGACACACGACCGGCGCGCAAGAATGCGTGAGGCGGAATAACTTTCCTACCCTCCGAATCATTCCTATTCTTAATCATCATGCCCGACGTTATGGACGCGCATACGCCGGCTCGGCCGGTACGGAATTTCTTCCTGTATACCTGGCACAACCGCCATCGGATCATTCGAAGCATGGCCGGAGGGTTCATCATGTACCTGTTCCTGGACGTCTTCTTTCCGGTGTTGGACGGCATACCCTTTCGGCTCGATGGGGCTGACCTGATTCTTTGGCTCAGCTTCGGGTTTGTCATCGGCATCTTGAATGTTTTTGAATCCGATGCCCGCATGCCGGCAAAGGCTTCGGATTTTCGCCATCACGGCTGATCTTTCGTCCAACAGATAATCTGACCTTGTTCGCCATGCTGAACTGTGCACGACTCTCCCTTTATGCCTTGTTACTTCTGGCCACCAAGGCATACGCGCAGGACACGTTCTCCATCGTGGCCGCGGACTCCACGTCGCGCGAAGTGGGCAGCGCCGGCGCGTCGTGCGTCGACCTGATCCAGTTTAACATCCCCGACCCCGGCTTCCTCGGCGACCTGCTGCCTGACACAGGTGCGATCAACACGCAGGCCTATTACCTGCCGGCCAACCAGGCAGCCGCACGTGGCCGTATGCGGGCCGGCCTTTCGCCCCAGGAGGTGATCGACTGGCTCGCGCAAAACGATGCGGGCGACAATTCCACGCTCCGACAATACGGAGTGGCCGGCTTTCAAGGCTCCGCAACGCGTTCGGCCGGCTACACGGGCATCAACACCGACGCGTACAAGGCCCATCGCACGGGGAGCATAGACGGCATACACTATTCGATCCAGGGGAATATCCTGCTCGGCCCGCAGATCATCGACTCGATGGAAGCGCGCTTCCGCCGCGAACCCGGGGACCTCGCCTGCCGGCTCATGGCCGCCCTCCAGGGCGCCAAAGTCGTCGGCGCCGACACACGATGCACACCGAATGGCACATCGACCTTGTTCGCTTTCGTCAAGGTGGCCCAGCCTTCCGATACGTATGGCGCGCCGTCCTTTTCGCTGGGTGTGCGCACGCGCAACAACCAGCGGATCGAGCCGATCGACTCGCTGCAAGTGTTGTTCGATGCCGCGAAAACATGCGGCGTGACCGCTATCACCCCGACTGACCTCGATCCGCTCGTGCGCGTCTTCCCGAATCCGTCCAACGGCCGGTTGACGATCGAACTCATTTCGCCGGGCCATCCCGATGCCACGCTGTTGATCTACAATGCACAAGGCGCACTCGTGCATCAACGCCGGCTCGCCGATCGGCGCCAGGACATTGACCTGGGTGATGCCGCACATGGTTGGCATGCCTTCCGGGTTCATGTCGGCGGGAAAACCATCCAATCGGGAAAGATTTTCGTGGAATAGCGCCTCTTCACGGTGGGTCCACTCATCCTTTAAGCTCATTTGTCTTCCCCGATCTTCCGTATCTTAGGAAAATTGAAATTCCGCACCACTGGTCACGCGTATTGATCAGCAGATGGACTATTCACCGAACTACTACAGCCTCGTCCCGCAATTGCCGGGGACGAAGTTGGAAAACAAATTCCGCCACCTCTGGCAGCTCGTCGGCAACACGCCGATGATGGAGATAACCTACCGCTTCCGCGGCGACGTGCGCAAGGTGTACGTCAAGTGCGAGCATTACAACCTCACGGGGAGCATCAAGGACCGCATGGCGCTGTACATCCTGCAGCAGGCCTATTACAGCCGCAACATCCGCGAGGGCGACATCATCGTGGAGGCGACGAGCGGCAACACCGGCATTGCCTTCAGCGCCATCGGCCGCGCGCTCGGCCATGACGTGTGCATCATCATGCCCGACTGGCTGAGCCGCGAGCGCACCGACATCATCCGGAGCCTCGGCGCCAACGTCCGGCTCGTGTCCAAGGCGGAGGGCGGATTCCTCGGCTCCATCGCGCGGAGCGAGGAAATGGCCGCGGAAAACAAAAGTGTCTTCCTCTCCCGGCAGTTCGAGAACTGCTTCAACGCCGAGGCGCACGAGCGGACCACGGGGCGCGAGATCTGGTTGCAAATGCAATGCGTCGACGTCACGCCCGATGCGTTTGTCGCTGGCGTGGGCACGGGCGGCACCATCATGGGCGCGGGCCGCTACCTCAAGTCGCGGAATCCGACCTTGCGCGTGCATCCCCTGGAGCCGGCCGAATCCCCGACCCTCTCTACCGGCCACAAGGTAGGTTCGCATCGCATCCAGGGCATCTCGGATGAGTTCATCCCCGCCATCGTCAAGCTCGACGAACTGGATGATATCGTCCGTGTCTCCGAC
The DNA here is from genome assembly GCA_964391045.1 of uncultured Saprospiraceae bacterium. Lineage (GTDB taxonomy): Bacteria > Bacteroidota > Bacteroidia > Chitinophagales > Saprospiraceae > Opimibacter. The sequence continues at coordinate 6,612 of CAYMLN010000001.1, read as the reverse complement.
GGCGACTCGATCCTGATGGCCCAGAAACTCGCCCGCCAGCTCGGCCTGGCCGTCGGCATTTCGTCCGGCGCCAACCTCCTCGGCGCGATCGAGCTTCAAAACCGGCATGCCGGACAACGCTATAATGTCGTGACCATCTTCTGCGACAGCAACAAGAAATACCTGAGCACGGACCTCATGAAGGAGGAGCCGGTGAAAGATGGGTATCTCACGCCCGAGGTGGAGTTGCTGGATTATGATGCGATACATCGGTTGGCGTGAGGTTGAGATCCGTCGCCGCGCACGCCCCCAAGCCCCTGTGTTCGGACACGACCGTCCTCACGGACGTCGGGTGTCCTGAAACCCCGGGGAGTCTGCCCACGGCATTCTCCTGGTTGTATCTCTTCATGCAGATCCGTTCTTCAAAACGAAATAACACGTCATTTGAATCCCGGATCCATAAGTCTCATACCTATGAATGTTCTGCGCAAGCTAAGCCTGCGTCCAACGGGATATCGTCGTTCAAGGAGATACGTAGGTCGCAAGCTCAGCTTGCGCCCAACAGGGCCCTGTTAATCAGGGCCACCGATCACGTCCTGCGTGATCGTCTAACCTCCCGCAGAATACCCCTGCTATTTAGATGTCGCTCCTTCGGAGCTCACTTTGCATGGAAAATCAAATCATTTGATAAAGACCCGCAGGGCAAAGGCAGGACCGCTGATGGATCAGGTCTCATGATGTCAAAATGCTTCAGCCCTAAACCCGCTCAAATTTCTAAACCCTCTAAACCCCTAACCTTTCTAAACAGCAGAGCCTGGCGGGCCGCATTGGGCGTAGTCCAATTGCCTTAGTAGCACATCGATCCCTCCGTCGCGCAGACGGTCCCGCATTAACGGGGCCGCGACATTAAAAGCGCGAGCGAATGTTGGGCGCAAGCTCAGCTTGCGCCTAACGGGACATCGATATTCCTTTCAATGCATCACGTCCTTACAACTCATCCAAACACAATACTTTGTTCCCTTTCACGTTACTCAAGAAAAAAGCATGCGAGTTGAAATCCTCCCATTCCTTTGCCTGCTTGGATGTGGTGTCATATTTTCATGCGACCCTGAGACCGACCAATTGGAATGCTTACCCGATTCCGTTAATAGTCTTGAAGACATTATCTACAACGGACATATAACCTTATGCAATGCTCAAGGATCTGGCTTGGTCTATGAACCTGGCGTATGTTCACTTTATGTACGGTCTGACCTAATAATATTCACCATTTTCAGCACCAACCCTGGTTTACCTTATTATTATATTGACACTCTTTCATACAATTGCAAGCTAAATGAAGACTCAAGAGTCTTTGAATTATTTGACCCGGCAAATAATGCTGAAATGGGGTCTGTTCACGAAACCGAGAATGACATCCATTTGATCATTATCGATAGCACATGCCCAACATCCTCGTTTTTTGAGGGTGCCCTATAGGACCCCAAGATCCGTATCCGTCAAACCAAATAAATCTTGCGCACCGCAATGGCTTTGCAAGATCGATAGCTTTTATCCCTACAGCTCAACCCAGGCGCAAACTGAGCTTGCGACCAATCGATTCCCGCAGCCGGTCCCGCATTGACGGGACCGCGACATTGTAAGCGCGAGCGAATGTTGGGCGCAAGCTGAACTTGCGCCCAACGAGCGCCCTTGCTGCAGGACCACAAAAACATCCTAGCTTCGCCGCACTTTCCCGGCACAAATCGGTCCGGGTCAGTGTTAAGACAAGCATGATGAGACTCATTCTCACCCTGATCCTCGCCGGCCTCGCGATGGCCGGCCTCTCCGCACAAGACGCCCTCCACAAGATCTCGCCGTCCCTGCTCGCCGATGCGCGGGACGGCCACGCCGTGCCCTTCGTCATCGTCCTCAACCGTCAGGCCGATGTGTCGGCTGCGCGGAATATCCGGGACAAGGACGAGAAGGCCCGATACGTGTACGCCGAACTGTCCCGCACGGCCAACGAGACCCAGGGGCCGTTGCTTGCATTCCTTAGCAACAAACAAGCACCCGCCCGCCGACTTGTAATCGTGAATGCGATCCGGACCGAGGGCCGCATGGACCTGATCCAATCGTTAGCTGCGCGCACGGACGTAGCTCGCATCCTGGCCGACCCGGCCATCCGCGCCGCCGAGCCGATCGACTGGCGTCAGTCCGACGGCACACCGCGCGCCGGAATCGAATGGGGGATTGACATGATCAACGCAGACGATGCCTGGGCCATGGGCTACAGCGGCCAGGGCGTCGTCGTCGGCGGACAGGATACCGGCTACGACTGGGCACATCCGGCGCTGAAGAACAAATACCGCGGCTACGTAGTTGAAGCCGACACGGCTGACCACAACTACAACTGGCACGATGCCATCCACGAGATCAACCCGTTCAATGCAGATTCGATCAATCCGTGCGGCCTCGATTCAAAAGTGCCTTGTGATGACAACGGCCACGGCACGCACACGATGGGCACGATGATCGGCCTCGACGGCCCAAACCAGATCGGCGTCGCGCCGGAGGCGACCTGGTGCGCCTGCCGCAACATGGAGCGCGGCTGGGGCACGCCCTTCACCTACCTCGAATGCTTCGAATGGTTCCTCGCACCGACGGACCTCAACAACGAAAACCCGGATCCGGCGAAAGCGCCACACGTGATCAACAACTCGTGGTCGTGCCCGCAAGCCGAGGGCTGCGATTCGTCCAACTGGATGTTGCTCGACATGGCCGTCATGAATCTCCGCCTCGCCGGTACGGTCGTGGTGGTGTCGGCGGGCAACAGCGGCAGCGGATGCGGCAGTGTCTCCACGCCCGCGGCGATGTTTGAAGGCAGCTTCTCCGTCGGTGCGACGCGCGAGAACGATACGATCGCGGGCTTCAGCAGCCGCGGACCCGTCTTCGTCGACGGCAGCCTTCGCCTCAAGCCGAATGTGGCCGCCCCCGGCGTTTCCGTGCGCTCTTCGTTTCCCAACGGCACCTACGGCAACGCGTCCGGCACCAGCATGGCCGGACCGCATGTCGCGGGCCTCGTCGCCCTCGTGATCTCCGCCAATCCCGAACTCGCCGGACAGGTCGATTTGATCGAGGACATCATCGAGCAGACCGCGGTGCCGAAGACCACCGACCAGCAATGCGGCGACGTGCCCGGCACGGACGTCCCGAATGCCGTTTACGGCTACGGCCGCGTCGATGCGCTGGCCGCGGTCGAGGCCGCGCTGGCGCTCATCGAGACAAGCGCCGGGGACATGCCCGATGCACCTTCAATGCGCATCATCCCGAATCCGGCGTCAGACTTCATCCTGGTCGACATGCCGGAGGGCGTCATCACTTCGGTCGAGATCATCGATGTCCACGGACGGAGTGTCCTACGCCTTCAAGACCCTGGAACGCTTAGTGTACAGGAACGCATTGATATCTCCAGACTTCCATCCGGAACGTACATGTGCCGGATCAGGCAGGCGGGTCGCGTGACGACAGCACGTTTCATCAAGGCCTGAGCATTTGTGCGCGCTGATTCGGTGAAGGGCCTTTAGTCATCATCACACAACTGTCCAGCGACATCACTTCGCTTGCGCCAGGTATGCCGCTTCGCCGTGCTTTTATTATTTTGGAAAAAATTCATCTCCACTGCCATGGCAATCATTGACCGGATAAAGCTGTTATGGCGCGCACGGAAGTACCAGACCAAGACGGACCCGGGTGGAATTGCCTACCTGCTGTCCGCCCTTTCGCCGGGACAGACGGCCATGGACATCGGCGCCCACAAGGGCGGATATCTCCACTTCATGCGCAAGGCCGTCGGCCCGCAAGGCCACGTGGTCGCGTTCGAGCCGCAATTCAAGTTGCACGACTATCTCGCCGGCATGAAATTCAAATGCCGCTGGGACAATGTCACGCTCGAACGCATCGCCCTCTCCGACACTTCAGGAACAGCTGAGCTGTTCATCCCGGGCAACGCAGTCAGCGAGGGTTCATCGCCCGGCGCTTCGATCGCCCTCGTCGGGGATCCCGCCTCCGGCCGGACAGAGACCGTGGCCACCATGACCCTCGACGACTACGCCACGAAATACGATATCGCTCCTGCACTACTCAAGATCGACGTGGAGGGCAATGAACTCGCCGTCTTCCGCGGCGGCGAGCAAACCCTTCGTCGCCTCAGGCCGAAGATCCTCGTCGAGATCGAGGCCCGGCACGTCGGCCGCGACCAGGCCGAACAGACGTTTCGCTTCCTGACCGATCTCGGCTATTCGGGACGATTCATCGATGGCCGCGACCTGCGGCCGCTGGCCGAATTCGATTTCGATGTGCATCAGGTGCCTGGGGGAAAGCGGTGGTATTGTAACAATTTCGTGTTCGAAGCTCGGTAGGGCATACGTATTCGGCAGGGGCTCATAGGAGCGGGGCTCGCCCCCGCGATACCCCACCCTCGTGTGCGACAGGGACCCCTAGGAGCGGGGCTTGCCCCCGCGATACCTCGATCGCCGATTATCAAATTCCCGTGTCCGGCCGGGGCAAGCCCTGCCGCTATAAGTCATATTCGGACACGATTATCCTTTATTAGGCTTTCTTATCTTTGTGCCTAACATACCCTTGACGCACACCCGTGAACACCTTTCATTCACCTGCTTATCTCCTCCGTTTGTTGATCATCCTCCATCTGCCGGGGGCTGTCGGAAAAATGTCTGCACAGGTGCCGGGCGACTCGATGATCAGCGTGAAAGCGCTCGAAGAGGTGACCGTGCGGACGGTCCGCATTCCACAGGATATCCAGCGCCTTGCACCGGTACAGGGCACGTATGTCTTCTCAGGCAAGAAATCGGAGGTCATCGACCTCACGCAGCGGCCGGCGGCCCTGACGGAGAAATACGGCCGCCAGATCTTCGCCAAGATCCCCGGCGTCTTCGTGTATGATATGGACGGGACGGGCAACCAGGTCAATATCTCCACGCGCAGCCTCGACCCGCATCGGGGATGGGAGTTCAATATCCGTAAGGACGGCGTGCTGACCAACTCCGACATGTACGGCTATCCCGCGAGCCATTACAATATACCGATGGAGGCCGTCCAACGCATCGAGCTCATCCGCGGCACAGGCTCACTGCAATACGGCGCACAGTTTGGCGGCATGCTCAACTACGTGAGTAAGCAGCCCGACACGACGCGTCCGCTCGCCTTCGAAAGCATCAACACGATCGGGTCTTACGGCCTGGTCAGCACGTACAACGGCGCCTCCGGCACGAAAGGGAAACTCGCGTACAGCGGGTGGTTCAACAAGAAGTGGCTCGGTGGCTACCGCGACTTCAGCGCCTCCGAATATGATGCTGAAGGACTCATGCTGGTGTTCGCACCAACGACCGCACTGCGCGTGCGCGCCGAATGGACGCACTCCAACTACGTGACCCAACTGCCCGGCCCGCTGACTGATTCGATGTTCGCAGCGGATCCGCAACACGCCACGCGGCAACGGAATTATTACAGCCCCGACATCCACGTGCCGTCCATCCATGCCACCTGGACGCCCAATGCGCGCTTCGAACTGGAACTCACCTCGTCGGCCGTCCTCGGCACGCGCAACAGCGTGATGTTTGACCGCCCGGCCACGGTGCCCGATGCGATCGATCCGGAGACCTTGGAACCGGCGCACCGGCAGGTGGACATCGACAACTTCAACAGCTATACGACAGAAGTCCGGGCCCGGCAGCACTATACGCTGCTTCGCAAGGCATCGACGATCACCGGCGGCATCCAGTGGATGAACAACGACCTGCACCGCCGGCAACAAGGCGTGGGGACCACCGGCGATGATTACGATCTCACGCTCGTAGTCCCGGGATGGGGGCGCGACCTGCACAGCCGCACGGACAACCTCGCCGCCTTTGCCGAGAATCACTGGCGACCCCTGGACCGGCTGGCGATCAATGCCGGCGTGCGGTACGAACAGGGCAACACGCAGATCTCCGGCGAGACGCGCTATGCCGCCGATTCGCTGATCCGTCGAACACTCGAACGCAGCTTTCCGCTCTTTGGCGTCAGCGCGCAATATGACCTCGGCGATGACATCAACTTCTATGGAGGTTGGTCCCAGGCCTACCGGCCCGTTGTCTTCCGCGACCAGGTGCCGGCCTCGATCTATGAGACCGTCGATCCGGACATGAAGGACGCCACGGGTTACAACGCGGAGGTCGGCTTCCGCGGCCGCTGGCGCTTCCTGCGCTGGGACATCACCGGATTTCTCTTACAATATAATGACCGCCCGGGCGCCCTGGCCTCCACGGATGCACAAGGCAATTATACCGTGCTGCGCACCAACATCGGCGACTCCCGCACCATGGGTGTCGAGCTCTTCCTCCAAGGCAACATCCTGGCCGGACGCGACTTCCTCTTGACGGTATTCACCGCCACCTCCTGGATGGATGCGCACTACACGGATGCGTGGGTGCGGTCCGGGACGGAGAACATCAGCATCGCGGACAACAAGGTCGAAAGTGCGCCGGCGTGGATCAGCCGAAACGGTGTCGCCATGGCGTACCGCACAGCCCGGCTTTCGATTCAATACAGCTACACCGGTGAATCGTACGCCGACCCGATGAATACCGTGGC